>DAOVRE010000189.1 GCA_030628305.1 Candidatus Heimdallarchaeota archaeon
AAATTTTAATGGTTATAGGTCCTTCAGGAAGTGGAAAAACAACTCTTCTCAATGTTTTATCTGGTCTAGATAAGCCTACAAATGGAAAGATTTTATTCAATACTTCAAGAGCTGGTGAAGGTTTCAAATACATCTCAAAGCAAGAAAATGATGACAAGAAACGAGGTGATGAAAAACACTTTGTTGACATCACTACGTGGGATGAAAAACAGTTAACAAAATATCGACGTCATAACGTGGGTTTTGTGTTCCAAGCATGGGAGCTAATTCCTACACTTAAAGCTGTTGAGAATGTTGAATCAAGTCTTTATCCCTCAAAAATACCAACACCAGAAATAAGAGAAAAAGCAATTAAACTGATTCGGAAAGTTGGTTTACTTGATAAAGAATACGCTTATCCTGACCAGATGAGTGGTGGAGAACAACAAAGAGTTGCAATATGCAGAGCTCTAATTAAAGAACCAAGAATCGTTTTTGCTGATGAACCAACAGGTAATCTTGACAGTGAATCAGGAAATCAAATTATGCGACAAATGAAACTTATGTCTCGTGATGGTGCTGCTGTTTTAATAGCGACACACAACATGGAACTGAGAAAATTTGCAGATAGGATAATTAAGATTCATGATGGTCAGATAACTTATTAGGTGAAATGAAATGGCAAATGAAATATTTCTTAAATTGATTACTTCTGAATTCACAGGAGATGAGGCTAAGCAAGTTGAATATTCCTCTATAGTTGGGTATGCGCTAGATAATATAAAGCGAAAAGAGATTTTAGAGGGAGTTTACACTTGTTATGTTCCTTTCTATGCTGTAAGAATAAGTGACGGTAATTACATTGTCATTAACACATTACAACTTGAAAAGAATAAACTACTTGTTAGTAAAATTCCAGAACTTTCAGAAATTAAAGCCGTTCTAGAGGAGGAATACTCTTCTTTAGAAGCTCACTATAGAGCTATTGAAGAAGCACTCGTATCCATGAACATTTTTCATTTAGAAATCAGTGGTGTTTTAGTTAAGAAAGGAATTGAGGGAACTGCTAAACTGGTTACTCAACATGGTTCAACTCGTAACAATTCTTTCAAAAAAATATCTCCATTGGTTTCTAGAGAAGACATCAAAAGAGAGATTGCTTCAGCTGGTAAATACGCCATCACTGACCATGAATTAGAAACTAAGCTTAATGTCCTTCTAGATGAAGTTGAAAAACACCTCCAATTTGTTGTTGAAAAGAAAAAACGTGATAGAGATAATATCGAGGAAAGATACGATCAAAAAATCGCAAATCAGAAGCAAGAAAATGCTAAAAAAATTCAACAATTCAAAGAAGATGAGAGGCAGCAACATAATTCAATAGAGTCTGAATCAAACAAAGAAAAGCGTGACCAAATTGCTTCTGTTAAAGATAGTAAACATTGGAATCAACTAAAGAAGGATATTTCTTCCTTGCAAGAATCTTATAATCATTTGCTGACTAGTCTAGATAGAGTCAATACAGAAAATGATTTTGACGTAGTGATAAGTAGAATTAGAGAAGTACAAGATGAGACTCAATCCTTTGGTGTTGGACTCAATAGTGCAGTTTCTGAGATAGAATATAGAAAAACTGAATATGAAGACATAGGGCATCAAGAAGATGTAGACAAAAGAAATGTTTCCGATAGGTTAAACACAGCTAAAGAAGATCTGAACCTCCATGTAATTGATATTCAGGATGAAAAGCGTAAAAAACTTGAAGAACAAGATAAGAAAATTCAGAAAGCGAATAACATCTTTGATAAATTCAATAATAATCGCAACAATCTGATTAAAAGAGCTCAAAACAATTATGTGATGATTTCTGCTTATTCCTTATCCTCAGATTTACTTGGTATTTCAGATAACGAGCAACTTGTAACCATTAATGTACCTGTTGCAATATGTAAGTATAAAGACAAAAATGGATTCATATACAACGTTATTCCTCCATTCGAAATAGCTAACAACATGAAGAAACCAAGATCTCTTGCAATACATGGTGCTAATGGTTTAATCGGTTTTGACTGTATAGCTAGGGAATCTTTTGATTTCTTAAAACATCCGCTTGAGAATCTTTTGGCAAGTAAGCAGAACTTGCAAGCAGAAATCCAAACTGAGAATAATGAGCTAATTCAGACTGGCGATCTGTCATCTTTAAATTCTGGACTTGTTCTATTAGAACAAAGAAAGAAATATTCAAAGAAAAATGCAGATGCAATATTAGCAAAATCAAGAAGTCTCTTATCCTAATATCTTAAGGAGATTTACTCCTTTCTATTTCTTTACTTTTTCTTCAATTACTTGTGTAGGGTATTCTGATAGCCTGAATAGAGCCTCTTTCAATGTTTCAGACAGATCTATAATGTTGGTGTCACCGTTTTCTATAAGGTACGGAATGACAGATTTTAAACCTTCTACAACGGGACCAGTATTTTCTTCAAACTTCATTCGAGCAACAAAACGTATAATATCACTCATTACAATTAACCGTTCCCTATTTTCATCCATAGCTCTTCTATATTCTGGTTCTAGAAACAGCCTTATTTCCCAGTCTTTGCCACTACTTACTACTTCAACATTGGGAAAAGTGAGCATTGATAGCACCTCAGTTTTTGTTTCGTAAATTTCTTTTGGTATTAATCCCAGTGTAATGAAATGACCGTTCTTATCACTAGACAACTCTATATCCTTTTTAATAAAGAATGTACTAGTTAATCTTCCATATGTATTGATGATTTCAGTGAAAGTATTTCCTAGAGCTCGCATATTAAGATAAAGATTGTTCTCAAACTCACTTCTAGATTTACTTTTACCCCAAGCTCGAAGTACTGCATCTGCTACACGTTTTTCGCCACTAATCATCTGATTATATGATTCATCTATAACATAATCAGGTATTCTTCTGTACAATAGGATTGACAATGCTATCTCCATGAAGTTTTTGGGTAAATCTCTAAATTCTTTTGGATGAATTTCATTTATTGTGTTTAGTATCTCTTTTTGTGCTCGTTTGAGCGATATCGTGAATTTACCATATTCTAATTTTTGTAATTTGAATATATCTCCAGTCCAATTGGTAACGTTCTTACTAACCTCATTAAGGTGACCACTAAGATCTATACTAACGTCTTTTGACCATTTCTCAACAACTTTTGTCATTTGATCATTTAATGGGTTCCAGTTTTTGAGTAGGTTTTTTCTAATATCTTTCAGCTCTTTGCCTGCCTTATTGTATAAACGCATAGCTTTCTTCTTGTAGCTCAAATCGTTCTTTCTCGAGTTAGAAAATCCTGTTAAAAGATCTTGAATGGTTTTATGGATTTTTGGCGCATAATCATTCCAACTTTCTTGACACCTAACATGGAAATGTTTTCCTGCAAACTTCTGAGGTATATCTCGAATCTGTGGGAAGGATGGGAAACCATTTTGAATGTCTGGTAATCGATGGGCTGGTGTTAGTTTACCCACCATTTCTCTGTTGAAAACGGTTATCAACGTATCTATGAGATTAATGACCTTTCCTTCAAATGTAAACATTTTTTGTAAATATGAGGAAACCATCCCTCGTAGAATTGCCTTAGCATAGGCTTTCTTTAGGGTTTTTGAATTCGTAAAACAAGTAGTGAGAAACTCAGCATCTTTTTCAACATCTCGTAATGGAAATATCTTATTTCCTAAACTAACTGTAACTCCCTGTTTTTGTAGAAGTTCATTTGATGAGATTGTTCTACCATCAAAACGTAGATACGCTTCTCTGAAAAATGGACGTTTATTTTGCACAGGAACCGAATTAACATATGCTTTAATTTCACCTTCATCAATTGCTGCACCAATTAGATCTTTTGCTGTTAAACTCATTTGTTTAGCTGTTTCATAACCCCTATACTTGACATCAACTATGACCTTTGATAGAATATTGACAAGTACGGTCTTTGGCGCAATCTCTCTAAATGCATTGATCATATAGGTAAAGATATCCCCAAGATTGAAATTAAACAGCTGGTCTTTCACCATTTTCTCTAATGTGGTGATAATCGCTCTTTCTAATGCGCTTGCAAACAACACAGATTCTTCAATATTGGAAATTTGCAACTGTTTTCCAACACCCATAGTATTGAATTTATCAATAAGTTGTTTGATCCATTCAGGATGAATATTTGTTAGTTTGGATAATCTATCCCTTACAATTCCAAGTTTAAACTCAATAGAAGTTTTAGCTGTTTTCTTAGTTGTAGAATTTTTAGCAATCTTCTTTTCATCTAATATTGAAAAAGTGAAATCAACTATGACATTCCATATGCTTGTAGGTAATTTTCTGCCAGCAAAGGGGTCAATTAGTTGTTTAAAGAACAGTCTTGCTCCTTGTAGAACTAAAGGAGTAACATCTTCTATAAGACCATTGCAGATTATACTTCCAGGGTCTGGAACATCT
>DAOVRE010000021.1 GCA_030628305.1 Candidatus Heimdallarchaeota archaeon
CAATGGTTTTTCCTTTAAGATCTCCTATGTGGCGTTTATTTTTTTCTACCATCAATTCTGCCGATATCTTATCTTGCTTTTTCTTTAGTTTTCTCTGCTTGGGGACTACGGCAGCTCGTGTCTTCAGTTTACTACCACTCTTCAATTGCTTAACTTTTTTTGGTTTCTCAGACATGGTTTTTCCTCATGCTAGTAGAAGGTACTGTGCACCAGATGGTTACCCTATTAACGTTATACAACCACTTTATTCAAAAACTTTTTGTGATATGTAATGACATTATTCCTATAAGATATAAAGAGAAGGATAGTTTTTCTGAGTTTCTATTCCTTTAACTTCTTATAATTTGATATCTATTTATATCTAGTATAATATAACTATAATATACAAACAGCTAGAGTTAACTTCAAAAACGGATGTCATACATTCATTAAAAAACAAGTTGAAAATAGTTTCATTTAGTACTAGCAGCTATAAGGTTAGTACAGAAATATCTAAGGTGATCATCATCCAAGTTAAATTGATTTCTTACCCTGAAGAAGTAGAATTAATAGCAAAAATGGCCGGATTGATATGCTATTCCGGTGAGAAGGTTTTCGAAGAGATAAAGGATAAAGCCTCTCTTAAAACTGATGAATATCTTGAAGCAATAATAAAATCTGGTCACTTATCAATATTAGAACACAATGTATTTGTTTTCTATGTATCAGGAATAAGTAGGGCTTGTTATGATAAGAAAACAGAAGTATATACTAAAGACGGATGGAAGCTCTTTGAGAATCTAAAGAAAGAAGATTTGTTTCTGACACGAGACGCAGATGACACTGTTGAATTTCAAAAAGCAGAAAGATTCATTAGATATAAGTATAGTGGGGAAATGCATCACTACAAATCACAAAGCTTCGATTTAGTGGTTACACCAGATCACAATTTATACCTAAGAAGATATGAATTAAAAAAGGGCGAGAGTAAAGCGTTCAAACTATACAAATCCAATGAATTTCCGCAGCAGAGAATGACTATGGATAAAGTAATTCGGCATAAGGTGGAAATAGACGATCTTCTCACTATCAAGGGATACAACTATATTAGAAAAGATAATCAAGGTAATGACTATACAGTTACTACTCCAGATCTAATTCTAAAAAGAGAGCACTTCATTCAATTCTTAGCTTGGTATTTATCCGAAGGAAGCTTATATTATAATCCTAACGAGAACAGTTACCGAATGACAATATCCCAATCATCCATTAAAAAATCGAATCGTAAAGAGATAGAGGAAATAATATGGAAATTAGGTTGTACTCCAACTATTTTAAAAAATCAGATTGTTTTTAAGAATCAGACACTTGGAAACTTTCTAGAAAAACTTGGAAAAAGTTTTGAGAAGTATATTCCTTTTGATTTGTTAAAAGATTTCAATGATAAGTATGCAAGGATATTTTTGGAAACTTATGTAAAGGGGAATGGTACAGTAGAGAAAAGTGGACATGTGCGTATTTATACAACTTCAAAGAAGCTCGCAAATCAAATTCAGGTTTTATGTTTTATTGCAGGATTTACAGCTAACATTTGGATTGATGATAGGATAGGATTAAAAAGGACTATCGGTGAAAAACACTTTGAGAATAAGAGAATATGTTATGTCGTTTCATTATCAAAGGGAAAAAGAAATCGAAACCCTGTACTTAAAATGAACAAACATTTCTCTGAGGTTTCCTATGATGATTATGTATACTGTGTGGAAGTCTCTAAATTTCATAATTTGTTCGTGAGAAGGAATGGAATAGCCATTTGGTGTGGCAATTGTTCCCATCAACTGGTAAGAAAGAGGATAGCTAGTTTTTCTCAGCAATCTCAGAGATATGTTAATGCGGAAAATTTTGAATATATCACTCCAGACGAAATCAATAAGTCAACTTTTGGAGAAAGATATAAGGAAATTGTAAATCAAACTCATGAACTTTATCAAGAGATGGTTAACAATGGCGTTCCAAAAGAAGACGCGAGATACATCTTACCTAATGCAACTTCCACCCAGCTAATAGTTTCTATGAATGGTCATTCACTAATTGATTTACTAGTAAGAAGGATTTGTGAAAGAAGCCAGTGGGAGATTCGTGAATTAGCGGAGAGGATGTTAGAGGAAGTAAAAAAGGTTGCTCCAGCAATCTTCAAAAATCTTGGAGCATTTTGCGATTTCTATGGTTATTGTCCAGAAAATAGTCATTCGTGCGGAAGAGTTCCTACAATAGATGAATTAAAAGAAAAAGCTTCTCTTAAGTAGTGTTATCAATTGGAATTTTCAATATTATCTTCAGTTGCTTCTGTATCAGAGTTTTTCTCTTGTTGTTGATTATCCTGCGTATCTACATCTACAATCTTAGGTAGAATTGCATTTGTTCTAATTAATAAAACAGAATATATTATAGCTACTAAGATCAAAGAAGGACGAATTATGTATTCAGCTAAGGAATCTTCAGGTATGAGGTAAAAAATCATT
Source organism: Candidatus Heimdallarchaeota archaeon (assembly GCA_030628305.1). The sequence continues at coordinate 2,502 of DAOVRE010000021.1, forward strand.
AAAGCATAAAGGGCAGCAAGGGCAGCAAAAATTATCAATAGCAAAATGGGCCACAACATCCTTTTAAATAATACAACCCATTTTTGCAATGTTTTTATTCCTTCAGGAGACATATATTCAAAATCAGTTTTTATCAAATTGTCCTTATATTGTTGCACTTGTTCTCTTGTATACTTACTCTTTGTTCTTACAAATGTATGTTCTTGTTCAAAGTATTCCATATAATAAAATGTTGACAGAAAACGTAGACCTATACATAACCCAGCTAAGGATTGATATATTATAATATCAACTCTACCCAAAGTAGCGGGGAAAAACATTGAGTTTGGGTTAGCTAAAAGAAGAGACAATATTGTACCAAATATGAAGAAAAGACCAAAAGTAACCTCAGAGGACAATTTCATTTGAGTCCCTTTGAGAAGATCTGTCATTAATATTACTACTCCAAGCACCAACCAAATTGCGAAGATGTAGATATTCAAACTGAAAGCTGATTGGACAATAATTAAACTGATAGCTAAAGCTCCAAAGAGATGATGGGCACCTGCGATGAAATTAGAGCCTAGAGCTGTCAAAGAAGTCAGTTCCCAATCTTCTTCATATACTTTATCTTTTATTCTCACGATGCTCGCCTCACTGCTTCTTGAACCAATCTCTGTGTTGGAGAATATTTTTTCATTAATCGGAATAAGGAAAGAATGATATTATCGTCATAACCAAATACATCTACATAATCTCCACGAATTGAATACAGAAGTTGACGTAATTCAATTTCCCTTTTTCTATATTCATCGCTCACAATACTTGGAAAAACATCTTGTAATATTTCTCCATAATTCATATCTTCTGTCCTATCCAACATCCAGTCCTGTGAGGATAAGATATTGAAATGCATTGTAGCAAAATTAACAAAAATCACCCTACTCCCCATGGTTTGGAGAAGATGTATGCCTTGTAGTTTTTTTGTTAAATCTCCTTCTAAATCCGAAAATATTATAGCTATAGAATGTAAAACATTATTGTTTTTGGTAAATTTAACAGCATTAAGGAAACTACTATGAACACCTGTAGCTTCAATATCATATAGGTTGAGCATAAGTCTTAGCTCATGTTTTCCTACTTGTGGTATTATATATTTTTGCACATTTTCGGAATAAGCTACCACGGCCAAATCATGATTGGTACCTTTGATCAACGAACATAGTTCTACTACTGAAGATAATGCGTACTCGAACTTGGGTCCAAACATTGTACTGCTAAGATCCAGATAAATCAGGAAATGTAAGTTTCTTTGGTCTTCAAATTCTCTTGATATCAATTTATCATGTCTCGCAGTTGCATACCAATCGATGTGTTTTAGTTGATCTCCAGGTAAATAATCTCGAAGCGCGAAAAATTCATCACCTCGTCCCTTAACTCTCTGAGCAAATTCATGAACCATTTTCAACAATAGTTCTTTCTTTGTCTTCCACGGTATGTTAATACGAGGTCTCTGTGGTAGTATCTTGATTTGTTGTGTGTCTTTCAGTATTCGTTTATGTTTGAAAAGATACTGGAATGATCCAACGGATATTTCAATTGGACCAATTTCCCCATTTCCTCTTCTAGATGCAAGCAATAACCAAACAATTTTCGTCTTCTTTTGTGGAGGTAATTTGATTAGTATTGTCTCTGGTTTGTCTATACTCTTAAAATGGAATGAGAAACGGAGACTAATTTTCGTGAGAATTGTTCTTCTAGATGGGTTTGTTAATTCAACTGCTACGGCTAATAAACCTCTACTTCTCATAAAATCCTTTGAACAACTCATTTTTGTATTGAAAGAATAGGTATGTGAAAATATAAAGGAAATGAAAGTGGAAGTAATAACTAATAAGAACAAAACACCAGGAACTATAAGAAGTAAATTATCTATTGCTAAGCCTATTATCACAAATAGACTACCGAATAGAATGAAAACTTTACCATTCTTTGTAAGTTCAAAGTGTCTTTCTTCTTCCATTTGAAATCTCTGCCTTTTGTTTTATATTACAACTTCTACATCTGAAAGGATATTTTCAATAATCTCAGAAATTCGGATTTGTTCGATTTCTGCCTCTGGAGAGAGCATCAATCTATGGTTCATAACAGGATAGAATATAGATTTGATATCATCAGGTTCCACAAAATCTCTCCCCCTAATTGCAGCAATGGACCGACTCAGAGTAAGTAAAGCTATTGACCCCCTTGGATTTGCTCCAAGAGCTAAGGAAGGAATCGAACGTGTCGCAATTACTAGTTTTGCAATGTACTCAAGAATCTGGTTGCTTACAGTTACGTTTTTCTCAATCTCTGTTATTAATTTGAGAATGGTTTTTTGATCAGTAACTATCTCAATATCTGCAAACATCTTTTCTCTCTTCTTAACAAGCATCTCAACTTCTCCATTAAGAGAAGGAGGATAAACAGGAATCTTAACTAAAAATCTATCAATCTGAGCTTCTGGAAGAGGATAGACTCCTGTACTTTCGATTGGATTTTGAGTAGCTATAACCATAAATGGTTCTGGAAGCTTGAACGTTTGATTACCTGAAGAAACTTGCTTCTCTTGCATTGCTTCTAGTAAAGCTGATTGTGTTTTTGGTGGTGCTCTGTTTATTTCATCTGTTAGTAATATACTGGTGAAAACTGGTCCTTCAATGAATCTAAAAGAACCTGTTTCTCTTTCGTATATGTTGCCTCCTGTTATATCAGCTGGCATCAAATCGCTTGTAAACTGTATTCTTTTGAAACCCATTTTGATAACTTCTGCTAAAGTACTAGCCATCAATGTTTTTGCTATTCCAGGTACACCTTCTAGCAGAACGTGTCCTTCACTTAGAAGAGAAGCAAACATTAGTTCGATAACATTTTCATTACCCACTATTCGTTTTTTCATTTGCTTCATTATTTTTTCAAAAATATCTTTTGCTTCTTGCACTTTTGTCATTTATATCGTCCTCTTTTTTGTATCTCTTCTAGCATCTTGAAGAGTGAAAGGAAAGTTTTTTGATCTAATTTCCTTTTAAACGCTATTTCGAATAACTCTTTTTCCTCCTCTGTGAATTTCTCCAATCGAATATAACTTGCCTTTTTCGTAAGATAATACTGATACGCTTTTTGAGGATAAAGCTCATACTGGAAATACAAGTTTGATAGAAACTGTTCTTCAACCGTTGGTTTTATTGGAGATCCATAAGTATCGTACAACTCCCTCTCCCTTGACCAAATCCTATCTGATAAGAATTTCTTATAAGTTTCCTTTGGTTTGAATGTTTCTCTAAACCTTGGAGTGGCATAATATAATGTTAAAACAACCAAAACAAGTAAGAAAATAAAGACTTGTGTTTTTGATAATAGAATTATTGTCCCATAAGATTGGTTAATCATTCCCTCAGTTGTTGAAAAAGGCCATCTTTTGTGACTTTCCTCAAAACAGACAAGTCTTTCTTCTCCTGAAGAATAATACCCAATAAGATAGAGTGCGAGATTAATATTCCCAAAACCTTGACTATAAAGATCGTTAGTTAGAAAACTTGGAGAAGAAATAACAATGACGAATCCAAGCCCTCTTTTGAGAACCGTACCTACTTGCAAACTTGCTGTAGGTTCAGAATCAATATTCCAAATACCATCTTGGCTCTCGTCTAGAAATGCGGTGCTATAGGTACTTATCCCAAAGAGTTCTGTCTGTGTTGAACTCTCTGCTACAAAAGACAGTTCTCTAGCTTCTATCATGCATAGGCTAGTGTTTGTTTCAATTGGCGAATTTAACATGATGATTTCTGGTGTTTTATAATAATAGGTTGTTTCTAATATGGTTGAACTAGAAAGAAAAACTCCGAAGTGTTTTGCTAGAATATTGGTGGGACCAGAGCCGGCCAATATTACTGCTAAACCCCCCTGTAAAACAAAACCATCTATTGCTAATATTTCTGAATCCCGATAGTTCTTCGAGCCACCAGCTATAATAAGAGTTGATGATTTTGGAAGTTTAATAATAGGGTCTGTTGATAATATCGTTCTTGTAGAATTGTAACCAGATTCAAGAAGTAAACTATTGAAATAAGACATACCGCCAGGTCCTGTATTGCTTATAGAATATGGAGGTTGTCCGCTTGTGATGTTGATACTAAGGGGGAGAATGATTACTAAGAATATTAGCAGGGTTTGGATAAGCATTTTGAACAATGGAGAATATTTCTTTGAAAATATAACAGGTGTAAGCTTCATTGTTCATCTTCCTCTCTAATTCGTTGAATAATTTCGATATCTGTTTGAGCCGCACTCAAACCTTTTACTGCTTCGAGATCTCTGATGAAATCCAACAAATCTTTCTTTTTCATTTGTTGCTTTTTATATCTTGCAACATAGAAAGTTTGTATCATTGAATTTAAGTGGGGAAGAATATTTGGCAAATCAAGTGACTTTGCAAATTCCTTAGGTGTAAGGTAAGTTTCTCTGCTTATCCCTAGAATTTTCTTCATGTTCTCATCAAGTTGATGATAACCGAAAATTATACCTTCCGTATATTTTCCTTCTCTCAAATATTCTCCAAGTACTTCCGTAAGTGTTCTTATTTGTGTTCTGAACTTTTCTCTTCGAGATTGAAGAGTACTTCCTGTAACCATGGATCTAGGCACAGACCGACTTTCCTCAGTCTTTCTTCTAAGAAATAGAAAAGCAATTATTAGTACTATAATTACTGCAACAGCTATGGGAATAACTTGAGCGGGGACAAGTCCCTCACTTCCACCTTGTGGATTATTGGGTGGAACAGTAGGAGTATTAGTTGGATATGGGGGAGCAGAGGGATCAGTTGTAAGAGGGTCTGTTGTGGGGGCAGGAGGAGAGAAAGAAGTGGTAGAAAGCGTACTAATAGGATAATCATCGATGCCATAGTATGTTTCTTGAGTACTATTTACTAAGATAAATACTAGTATACAAGTGAGAACTATAAACAACCTAATATTAATAAATTTCTTGAAATCAATCTTCACTTGTATCACCTTTTTGAACTTCATCTATTACTAGTTTGCTTTGACGAAGGAAAGCGTAAATTTTGCACAAAGGCCAATATCTGCTTATGCACACTTGATACTTATGAGCTGCTGTAAGATATCCCAAATAAGCGCATCTTCCATCTTCATAATATATACAAGTATCGGTTTTTACTCTCCTTAGGATTAAATTAACTGTTCTATTCAGATAGACCATCGATAAAGCACTAAATTGTCTTTCGCTTCTTTTTGGAGGTTCGTCCAAATCGAAGATTGTTTTAACAGATAATGGCATATCTGGCAAAAGAAGATGTGAGTAAGACACCTTTGAACCTTTCTTGGTCGTTGATATGCCAGATAGAAGTTTACCTAACTGAATACCAATTGCCCCTCCAAGTCCACTTACTATTGTTAGCGAAAATGCAAAGATAATCAGAAAACCTAAGAAGTAATTACTTGCGAAGAATGCGGAGACATTTGTAGAGCCTAATGAAGTAAATAGAACTATTTGAGAGAGGTAAAGAAGAATAAAAAAGAGAAGAGAAAAAACAACAGTTGGAATGACGAGATCGTGAGCTTCTTCTCTCCACACAATTCCTACAATTATACCAGAAAGGAGAAAGGGGATGAAAGCTGTAATCATATAATTTGTGATTAATTCGAAAGCGTCTGTACCTTCAAATGCAAATGTAAAAGGTAGAATTAAAATGGTATCAGGAGACCAAATAACGGTAGTTATAGTAAAAAGCTTCTGGAGTAAATGATAAAGGACACCAAAAAATATCGAAAAACCATATCCAATTGCCATGTAAGTTGAGATTCTTAGAATAAGTTTTGTGATATACTCACGTTTTCCGCTATTTTTTAGGTGAGGAAAAACTAATTTGAACATTACGCCCCTTAAAGTCATCTTGAGGGGAGGGGTACCTCCTTCAACCTTTGGACCACGATCAGCAGGAAGGGGAGGGCGTCGACTAATTACCATATTATTCACCTATAAAATTACCAATCTTACTCCTTTTGATGTTCTTAATAGGAAGTAAACACTTGCAGAAACTAATACAAGTGTGCATAACATACCTATGATTCCATAGACCATATGTAAGATAGTGATTATCAGAAGTAATGAAAAAACTATCATATACAAGGAGGTCACGATTATTGATATAGCGACAATTGAAAGAAGGTTTATTGAACTTATAATAGCTTTCACTCTATTCTTTTTGTATCTGTGCCATACCACGGTTACGAATATTGCAATTATAATAGAAAGTAAGAATAGAGTATAACCAAGGAAAGATACTGTATCTTCAATAGTTGCAAATGTAAAAATAAAACTTATTAACATTCCAACAGCCAGAATACGAGTAAAACCAACTGCGATTGATGAATAAAATGGTGGGGAGGAGGAGCTCATTTTTTCATATAATGCATCAACTTCTGTTCCACATGACCAGCAAATACGTGTAAATGGCGGCAGTACTTGATTGCAATTTCGACATTGTATTTTGGGGAAGGACCAACAATTTAGACAAAATTGACCATTATATACTGGTGTTCGGCATTGTGAGCACACCATTAAATTAGTTTTTTCATCATAAAGAGGTTCTATTTCTTTCATTTTCTCAAGATCTTCCTTTGACTGATTTAATTGAGATGAAGTATCTGAACATTCTTTCCCAATGTGTTGAGTAAAACATTTATGACAAAAACTAGGGACATAAAAAATTACCACCAAAACAAATATCCCAAACAAAACATAAGATAAAATCCCTAGTATGGAATAGATTAGCGACATGGTTTCCACATTTGTGTTAAACTTTGTATTGTAATTCCACAAACTATGGATAAAAATGCTTAGAGCTAGAAACAGTACAACTATTGTTGCTCTCGTGAATTTTGGAAGCTTATTGCGATATAAGAATGCCAACCCTAAACCTGCAGCAGCCAACATAGTCGTTACAGTGTGTAAAGGGTAGATGCTTCGTTTAAGCACTAAGAAATCAATAACTGTTTCAGGTGAAGAAGATCGAGAATAGGAAAGAAATTGCTCAAATAAATCAAACCATGCTCCAAAAAAGCCACCTACAATAACAAAAATTCTGAATGAGGGGGTAAGCCTAGTGTGAATCGATCGTTTAGAGTTGAGATTCAATCTTACATAGTTTCCTAGCAAGATAATTATGGGAAAAATCTTAGCTATTTCTTCAACTATAGGGATAATGAATACGTAGAATGTGAAATGTACGATATGATGCACTTCAGGAAGTGAATCTATCGATGAGAAAAAACCAGAAATAATAGATACCAGAGTAAAAGACTTATTCTCTATGACTACGGCAAAATAAGCTGAAAGAACCCCCATCACCAAGAGAAGAGAAAAGAGTTTCTTAATTAATTTGGTCTCAAGTTGAGTGCTCGTTATACTAAATAGCAAATAAAGACATGTTACCCAAAGAATGAAGAATGTAATAATTAGGAGAATTACAAGAATCGGAAAATAAATAGAAGTTTCATATCTAATAACAATAGCAACTAGAAAATAAGCTAGAATTGCTATTACAACTAAAAATGCGATTTTAACTAATGCTGAGAAACTCAAGATGCGCTTGTGTATTGATTCAACAATTAACAAATCTTCAACTGAAGGAACTGATTTTTTTTTCTTAGCTGAAATATTAATCATTGTTTCCAACTCTTTTTCTTTTATAGGTTCATAGCTTATTTAGAGAAATATCATTTTCGCGTCTAAGGTCAGTAATATTAAACACTTAAAACCTTTTATGCAAATCATAGCTAGCACTAAGAAAATAAAAATAGGTAGAAGAACTAGTTCGTCTTCTTATCATTTGTTTTATTCTATTAATGCTGCTTCTGTTATGTCACCTATTCCTTTGAAAAGGAAGAATATGAATATAATTGCTGCAGCTACGAAGATACCTAACAGTGCAAACACTGGTAGTGGCCCATCAGCGTAGGCTATGCCCCCTGGCACTTGTCGTAAATCTGCTAATGATAACGAAAGAAGCATTGCTCCCATTGATATTGTCAATGGAACAAAATAGAATAAAGTTATTTTTAGAGCTTGTAGTATTTTTACCAATTTAACGGCCTCTGGATAATCGTTATTATTTTTTCTCTTTTTATCTTTTAAACCTTTTTTTAATTCCCTAACGGAAATAATCCATCATCATCATTTGAATTGGCTAATGATTAAAAACTAAAGACGAATGAAAAGGAACAATTAACTGTGTTTCTCTGTGAGAATTCTCATTTTTTCTTTAACTTCTTCAATTCTTCCTTGAGATCCTGCTAATTGATAATTCTGAAGGGCTTCAGAATAGTGTTTCAAAGCTAGTTGAGGTTTCTCTTCTTCAACAAAGAGAGCATTATAATAAGCTAGATGAGCTTTAATGACTGGTTCATCAGAACCTCTTTCTCCCATGAGTTCAACCGCTTTTTTAAGAAATACTTTTCTTCCGGAAATGTTTTTCTCTGCTGCAGCACGAGAGATATATGATTTTGCTTTACAATCAAGTTCTTCAGCTTTGTTATCTATTCGTTGATAAGCCATTGCTGCTTGTTCAAAATGAGATGCAGCTTCAACAAAACGCTTTTCCTTCATAAGTTGTCCAGCAATTACTCGCAAGATTTTTGCTTGTTGATTGAAAATTCTCTGATATTCCGCAATCAGACCTAAGCGATGGTAAAATCCACCTGATCTTCCTAAGTAGTTTGCTGCTTCTAGAGCTTTATTAAATTTGATAGCATCCATACCAAGATATTCATAGTGTAAAGCTTTTGCTAAATCTATCTGCTTTCTGTTCTCGTTTTGCTTGAAAATTTCTATGGCTTTTTCAGCATGTTCAGCTGCTTCTCCATACTTTTTCAGTTGTGCCGCTAAACGTGCTTTTCCTAGATGTTCATTGGCTTTTTCTGCAGTAGATTTCTTTAACCCTTTAAACAAAGAATGACACCTCTCTGGTCTTAGTTGAGCAGCTGAAATATATTTCAGACAACTAATCTAGTTAAAAAACAGAAGAATATAAACGTTTGTTTAGTTTAAACCTAGCCTAGCTAACCTTTGATTTCCAAGCCTTAAACAGTATTATTAAGATTTCAACTATTGAAAAAATCTGCGGTCATCTTCAAATTGAAGTTCCTCAATATCTGAAATAA
>DAOVRE010000029.1 GCA_030628305.1 Candidatus Heimdallarchaeota archaeon
CATAAAATCAGCTGACGGGGAGAAAATTGTTGCACATTTGTTTAAGGGGTTGGATGAATCCTTTGCTTCAAGAGTACAAGAAGGAGACATAATCATAGCTGGAGCGAATTTTGGTTGTGGATCATCAAGAGAGCACCCTTCAGTAGGACTGGCGTTTGCAGGTGTAAAAGCCGTTATAGTGAAATCTGTTTCACGCATTTTCTTTCGATCAGCAATCAACCAAGGATTGCCAATAATAGTTCACCCACAGTTTATTGAAAACTATAATTCAAAAGAATCTGTAACAATAGATTTGCAAAATGGAATTATTATGAATGGAGATAAAAGATATACATTTCCAAAATTACCTTCAGAGTTATTAGAAATTTTCAATGCAGGTGGTCTTATCAATTATTATCAAAAGAAGTATTCAGAATAAAAGGTAAAAACAATGAAATTATACGAATACGAAGCAAAACAAATTTTTGAAAAGTTTGGTTTAGCAGTGCCAAAGAAGATTGGTATAATAGAAAGTATTAGCGATTTAGAAGGTTTATCCTTGAATTTTCCAATAATGATCAAAGCAATGGTTTTGATAGGGGGAAGAGGAAAAGCTGGTGGGATAAAAAAAGCTGATAATATTGAAGAAGCAAGAGACATTTGTAACAAGATGTTTGATTTAGTTATTCATGGTTTTGTTATAAAAAGACTACTTCTTGAGGAAGCTGTGAGCGTATCACATGAGATTTATTTATCAATAATAACAGACCCCGCAACATTTGATCTTGTTGTTGTTGCATCTGCAAGTGGTGGAATAGATATTGAAGAAGTGGCTAAAAATCAACCTGAAGAAATTTGGAAGAGAACCTTAAGTGACAATCCTAAGACTCTTTCAGAGGAGGTAAGCCAAGAAGCAGCAGATTTTCTAGTTGGACGAAATCCAGAGTTGACTTCGGTTAAAGAAAGTTTATCTACAGCTATAATTTCATTATTTTCAGCTTTTCAACAATCTGAAGCCAAAATATGTGAAATTAATCCACTCATAGTAACCAATGATAATCAACTAATAGCTGCAGATGCAAAATTTGTATTAGACGACAATAGCTTGTACAGACAAACTCCACTGCTCAAATCAATTGGAATTGACCCTAGAAGTAAGAGACATGATGTGTCAGAGCAAACCAAATATGAAGCACAAGCATACATTATTGGTTTTCCATTTCTTGATTTACTTGTCAATCCAGTGAATTTTCAAAAAGAAGAAGATAAACTATATGTTGGATTAGTTCCTGGAGGAGCAGGTTATGGTATCTTTTCAATTGATGAAGTTGTAAATATTGGCAATCGCTATTTTGATGGAAATGTAGTTCCAATCAATTTCATGGACAGCGGGGGAGGACCTTCACTAAGTAAGGTTGCAGATATGTTTCATCTCTTAATGGATCATCCAGCAACAGATCTAATAATTACAAGCCGCTTTGGTGGCATATCAAGTTGTGACATATTTATTCAAGGTTTAATTATGGCTCTAAGGGATAGATACATCTCAAAAAGAAGAATGATTCCAGTCTTTGGTCGAATGGTTGGAACGGATTTAGCTGCAGCGAGAGCTTTTCTTGACAAAGCGAAGAAAGAGTCACCTGAACCCTTGAAAGATCTGCACATAATTGTTGGTAATCAAAAGATAATGGCAGATGTCATCAAAGATGGTATTGAATATGGCTTTAAAATCAAAAAACAGAAAGGAATTGGGGGTAATTAAATGACAATTGAGAAACTTTCAGCTGAACAAGGTTTACTTTATTATTTCATTAAGCAAGTTCGCCCAGAGCTCGCTGAGAAGATTACAGAAACAAAAACAATTGAAACCATGATAGTAGGATTAGGTAGACAAGGAACAAGACATGCTCAACTGATGATGGAATATGGTACAAATGTTACTTGTGGTGTAGCTAAAGGAAAAGGTGGAACTTCAGTTCATGAGAGAATTCCGGTATATGAGAGCGCTCAAGATGCTATGGGGAAGCACCCAAATATTGCAGTTGCCAGCATTTGGAGGCATTATTCAACAGCAAAGGATGCTACAATCGAAGTAATTAGAGCTGGGGTACCAATCGTTGTCTTGATTTCTGAGTTTATTCCACTAAAGGATGTCAGAGACATACTTGTTGAAGCGAGGAAACACAAAACCATTCTATTTGGAGGAAATACTCCTGGTATAATTTTTCCTCCAGAAGGAATAAAAGTTGGAATGCTTCCAGATATCTTTCAAGCTGAATTGATTGGGGATAAAATAGGACAAAAAGGTGTCACTATTCTTTCACGAAGCGGGGCGATTCTCTACCATTTATCAGATGCATTAGCAAGTGCAGGTATTGCCCAAAACGGTGTACTTGGTGTTGGAGGAGATGGTGCAATTGGTTCTCGCTTTGTAGACCTTGTTTCAAGAATTATGTTTTACGAAAATACTGATCTTGTTGTCATTGCTGGAGAGATTGGAGGGATGCAAGAAGAACTTCTTGCACAAGATATGATAGCAAATCCAGAGAAATATCCTAAACCTTTGGTAGCTTTGATTTCAGGTGCCAACGCTCCCGAGGGAAAAACAATGGGTCATGCTGGAGCTGTAATTTCTCCTGGACAAAAATTCGGGACTTATGAGTCAAAACGAGAGGTGTTGGAACAAGCTGGTGCCACAGTAGTTAATCATCAACATGACTTAATTGAAGCTGTCAAAACAAAACTAGATAGGTCATATTTTGATGTTGAAATATATTATAACAAAATGCAGAAGAAATGGGATGAAAAACCACCTGAAAAAACTTGGGGTACTTTGATAACAAATGTTATGCCTAACAACTTGATAATAAGAGGTTACCCACTGCAAGATGTTATAGCCAATAAAGGTCTGTTAGAAACATCTTATCTTTTACAAGTTGGGGAATTTCCAGATGAATCAACATTAGTTGAGCTAGAAAAGATAGCTGTGGATGCAACAAGGCAACCTTTTGTAAACCATAATGCAGTTCCCACAAGCCCAGACATTTCAAAGATGTTAGGAACTTATCTCTTGCTTGATACTCGCTTGTCCAACTACGTTAATTTGACTAGTGATGTAGCTAAAGTAGCTGCGTTTAGTTTAGGAAGAATGCTAAGATATCTTGCAATACTCTTAGGAAACATAGACTTGATTGAGAATGCATGTGAAGAAGATATTTCTTTCAGTAAAATGATATATTTTGGACTTGTTGGAGAAGAACAGCCAGATCAGTTAAAAGTTAAGTTACTCGAATCTATGATAACAGCTTGTGTCGATCACGGCATAACACCTCCATCTGCTCAAGCAACATTGGTATTAGCATCTACCAGAGCAAGTTTTGAGGTAGCAATGTCAGCTGGTCTTCAAGCGATTACTGATGTTCATGGAGGAGCAGGACAAAAGGCCGCTGGTTTTTTCTTGTCTATAGCAAAAAAAGCTAGAGAAGAGAATATTAATCTTGATGAAGCAACATTTGAATTAATTCGTGATACAATCAAAGCAGGCAAAAGAGTAGAGGGGTTAGGTCACCGTATACATACTCAAGACCCTAGAAGAGATATTCTTTGGCAACTTGCTGAAGAGGCAGGTTACGCAAAAGAATGTGTTGCTATATCAAAAATTGTAAGCGATGTTTTTTACAGAGTAAGAGGAATGAATCTTCCGATCAATGTAGACGGTGTGATAGCTGCAATTGTTGCCGATATGAAATTAGATCCAAAATTAGCAAAAGCAATTTTCGTGTTTGGAAGAACATCAGGTTTAGCTGCCCATTACCATGAAGAAATCAGTACGCAACCGCAAATGAGACGACTAGCGTTTGATAAAGCGGTATACAAAGGGTCTTCTATTCGAGAGATAAAACAATAGCCTTAAACTTGGTTTAAGGCTATATTCTATTCTATTAAGGATGCTTTGTTGGAGATAAGAATGAAAACTTTAGCATTTGAAATAATTGGAAGTATTTTGATTATTAGGGATTCAGCTAATGATAGAGTTTTGAAAGAATTTGCAGAAGAAAAGATGAAGAAACATCCGTATATTCAAACAGTTATGTTACAAACCACAAAAATACAAGGTCAGGAGAGAATTCGCAAACTAAAATTTCTTATTGGAAATGAGAATTTCGAAACAATTCACAGAGAACATGGTAATCAATACTTACTCAACCCCCTAGACACCTTTTTTTCACCTAGATTAAGTTTTGAAAGAATGAGGATAGCTAGCCTAGTCAAAGAAAACGAAGTCATTCTTAATTTCTTTGCTGGAGTGGGACCGTTCAGCATTACAATCGCTAAGAAACAAAAAAATTGTTTAATTCATAGTATCGAAATTAACGAAAAAGCATGCAATTACATGCGAAAAAACATTGAACTAAACAATTGTGAAGACAATATTATTGTATATTGCGGAGATGCTTTTGATATTGTTCCTTATAAATTTCTAAATTCTGCGGATAGAGTGTTACTTCCACTTCCACTAGAATCAAAACGTTCCTTACCTTTGGCTATTGAATGTTTAAAAGAGGGCAAAGGCATTATTCACTGGCAAATAACTGATCACCTGAGTTCAAAGAATATTGATTTGAATGATGTAACCACAAGCATAGAGAAGATATTTGCAAAAGAGAATGTTTCTTTTGGATTCAGTATTAGTGAGTATCGCATCATTAGATGGATCGCACCCCATATTGCGCATATTGCAATAGATATCGAATTATGAAATTGAAAATTCACTTGCGTAATCCGCAATCTGAATTAGTTCTTCAATCATTTTTTCACTTGTAAGAATAATTTCATTTTTTGGTTTTAACTGTTCTATTGTTTTGATAAAATCGTTTACTGAAATTTGACTATTACATAGAAAAAGATCAACGTTTGCTACTAATATAGTGCGATTATTATTCGAAGACAAGCTCTTGAAAGCATTTAACCCAAGGCGCTTAATTTCTGTTTTATTAATAATCTGAATCTGTAAATGGCTACGATTCTCTAGGCTTTTAATCCAACTATAATTATCATTAAAAACAATAAAAGTAGTCTTAAGAGAATGACCTTCAGATCTAATAATTGTACCTAAGCCTGTTTCAAAAGCCTTTATCCTATCTCCAAAGTAGAAATGAACCAAACCTGACATTATCATTCCAGCTTAAAAACTACTTTTAAATTTTCTTTATATATCTTCTATAACCATCTAACGTATCTTCAATCCTTAGAACATGTTTTTCGGCCTTAATTCTGAGTTCTTGCCATTCTTCTTCATCAATCTTCTCAGAATTTAACGCTTGTTCAAGTTGTTGAATTCGCTCTAAGGCTTTTTGTCTCTTCGATTCTAAATGAGTAATAATGTTCTGAATGTCTTCAGATTGCACAGGAGGTTTCTCAGTTTCACCCGATTCTGCCTCAATCATTTTGGTTAGAGGAGATTTTTCTTCTGGTTCAATGTCTTTTTCTTCGGAAACATGAGCTATTGTTTTCTTGATAGATGAAACGAACTCTGCTGCATCTTCTTCTCCTTCTGGTGCAGAGAGAACGCTTCCCAAACGCGATACTGAAGTCCTGAAAGCATGTACTTCTTCCAGTTCTTCATCTGTAAGTCCTTCATCAATTATTAGTTCTTGCTCAGGTATTGAGGAAATATCATCACCTAAAGTCAGTAATTTTTCAGTTAAAGGCGATATTACGGAATCGTCCCCAGGATCTAGAGCTGTTAAGAGGCTAGCTAGTTTTCTTAATGATTCTTGTTCAGATTCCATAGTTTGCATAAATGGCTCTTGTTCGAATTCATATTGTGATGCCAGTTCTATTCCTTCAATCAAATCTTTCGCATCTGATGAAATGTCTTCCTTTTCTTTAATCACAATTTCATCTTTCATTTCTGACGCAGTCTCTGTTTTAGTAGTATCAATCTCCTCATCTGCCCCTTCTCCTTTTGTTTCTTCATCGAAAGCCTCTTTTTCAGACAGGGTATCTTTGATTACTTCTTCCTTTTCTTTAGTGTCAATTTCATGAATAACTTCAACCTTTTTCTTCGATACTGTTTCCTTTTCGATAATTTCACCCTTTGGTGATTTTGATGTTTTTGCCTTAATCTTCTTTATCTCTTCATTTAAAGAATGGAGACTCAATTCTAAAGACTCAAGTTTCGCATTTAAATATTGGAGTGCATCATTGTCAACTGCTACCGAGCGTTGATATTCAATCTGTAACATATTAGCATGAGTTATCACATTGTAGACGGTATCTGTCATTTCAGGTAACTCACGAAACCAAGGTCCTGCACTATCAAATTTTAATAATACATCCTTTGCTTTTTGAAAATGTTTTTCATATTCTTCTTGTTGTTCAAGAGGCAGAAAGGATTTAGCAAAAGATGTTAAAGTTGCAAGGTTTGTTATTAAATGTGCTTTGACGTTTTCTTCCTCATCAGGATTGTATTCTCCTTTTAAGACACCCCAAAACATCTTTTTTATTTCTTCAATGGCTTCTTCGAGATTCATTATTAAAACCCTAAATTAATGGTTCTTCGCTTTGTGAAATCTGGAGGCAGAGATGGTTCTATAAAAACTGCTTCAGCATTTAAATCCTCTCTCATTTGGTTAACAGATTCTAGTTTTTCAGCTGATGAAACATTCCAGAAATACAAAGAGTATTTCATACCGGAACTTGAATAATCCTTGAGAACTTCAAGTGATGAAAGTATTTGTTGATACTCTGGTGTTCCTCGCGAGGGGAAGGATTCATTCCAAGGGTTAACATGAATAACAAAATTATTCGTTATTTTTGCCAATTCGTTTATATTTTGACCAAAATACTCATCGGCTCCGACAAGAAAACCCGTTTCTTTATCAGCTTTAACTGTGATTGCAATATCAATGTTTTTGAGATTCTTTATTGAATCTGTTATTTCCCTTAAAGTTTGATTTATGTAGGTTGCTCTAGATTCCTTCCATTCTGCTAGTAAGTCTCTAGATTCAAGGAAATCAGAGCTAAAATCTCGTTCCACGTTCCATTTAGTAGCAAAAATCCGGCGGCATCGATCACAGAAACAGGTTTGTTTGCTTGGAAACATCAATCCATCAAGCACAAGGGATTCGATTGGATATTGTGCAACCTCTAGAGCAATTGATGCAACATATTTGCTGAAATGCTCTTGACTTGGACATGCATATGATGGCACAACTCCACCCTCATTATTAATGATTCGGAAATCTGCATTTTGTGAAAGAAAATTATCTTCATGATTGTAAATAAACGCGTTAACTTTAATCCCCATGTTATCAGCTATCGTGCAGAAGGAGTGGAAAAACACACCGTTGAATTTATCTTTAGGAGCACTGTTGCTCTGGTAAAAAGTGAAACCAGACCTTCCTTTTGCAACTAAAGCAATTGTATCTAAAATATGACCGTAGTGATCAAGAAAATCATCAGGGTCTGTATCAATAATGGTAGGGTTAATAACAAGTATTGCTCCGCTTTCAAGTATTTCTTGAATAATGTCTGCCAAAGTAATCACACTGATGTTTTATTTAATATGATAAACGATTTTTTCCTTATTAAACGTTTGTTCAAAGGCCTCGGTCTCATCTTCAGTTCTTATTGTAAGTTCAAGAGATAAAGATTGAATTCCTCATCTTTTTTTCTAGTTATAGTAGAATTAATTTCGAAGATAGTAAACTCTCCTGTGACACTAATAATTGTACCAGGAAGTACGTGTCCACCAAATGTGTTTCCTTTAATGTCACCTATAATCATATGAATGTGGGGAATATAATCAGCTGTTTCCTCATTTTTTGAGATATTGCCAGTACAGCTTAAAATTTCAGCATTGAAATCGAATTTATTTTCTAAATATGTTCTTTTATCCAAATCATAATACCCTAGTGAAGCCTTACTTACCGCACCTAAACCATAGATAGCACCAGACAAGAGATTTTTTTCTTTACAATATTCAATAATGCTTTCTAACACATCTTCACCCGTTATTAAACGTAAAAAATGAACGCCTTTCAATTCATCAAATTTAGATTGCATAATCTATCACCAATTTGTCATTAAGTATTTTCTAATTATATATGATTCTTCATCTACTTATACAAAAATGTTCTAGTAAAACCAAAAAGAGGAGAAAATCTCTTTTAATCTTTACTATTTAACAACAAATATTATATTTGTATGCTTTAATATCTCTCAACAATAATAATTTTAGAGTTATTGATATTATGAATTCTAATCTTACCAAATTTCTATCCGAAAATTCAAAAAAAGAAAAAGAGGAATTGAATCTTCAGAATCAGGCTAATAAGGTCAAGGAGAGCAATTTTCCAGATGATGAAAAGAGCAATCACAGGTTTATTGTGGATCATAGTAAGCGAACTGTTGAGGGAAAGGGGAAAAATTACATCTTATCTGCCCCGGATAATTTACCACCCTCGGTTTTAATAGACGTAAAATATGATGGTAAGAGTGAGCGAGCTTATGTTAAATTGTTCAATCTGGAGGATGGAAAAGTTTACCGCTGGCATGATAACACAAACCATTTACCGTATCTATTAACAACTTTGAGCAAAACTCAAGTTGAGGCACAATTAACAAATGAAAAGGAATTCATAGGTTGTGAGATAGTAAAGAAACAGAATCTGCTAAACGACAAAACTATAAATTTAACTAAAGTTCTAGCATCTAATCCTTTAGCGATTGGTGGCAAAAACAACAGCTACAGAGACAAACTGTCTCCATCTTTTGAATCCAATATTCGCTACCATCTTAGCTATATTTATGATCGTCAATTAGTTCCATGTACCTATTACTCAATTCAAAATGGGGATTTGGTAAGGGAGGAGCCAAAAATTAGTAAAGAAGTACAAGAAGGCATTTTTACAATTTTTAAGGGGCAATCAACAGAAATTGCGGGAATGGTTAAACAAAATATGCCTTTATTCTTTGCACCTATTCCTAATATTAAACGCTGTTCCGTTGACATTGAAGTACATAGCGAGCCAAACAGAATCCCTGACCCAAATGCAGCTATTGAAAAGGTAATCTCTATAGGAATTTCGGATGCTGATGGAAATACTTGTGTTTATGTGCTCAATGAGGAAGGTAAGAAGATTGACAAAGTTAGAGCAGTTAGCAAGTTCATTGAGTTCAAGGACGAAGCTGAATTGCTAAAAGCAGTTTTCAAAAGGATGAGTGAATATCCAATAGTTATCACATTCAATGGAGACAATTTCGATTTCCTATATTTAGATAATAGAGCAAAACGACTGAAAATAGAAGAAACTATGATCCCTTTTGTTAGAACAAGGTCTCAAGACATCTATCTTTCTCATGCAACCCATATTGATTTGTATCGATTCTTCAGACAACCAGCAATGAGAATTTACGCATTTGGTGGTGCTTATGACAGAGTCACACTAGATGAGCTAGGAAAATCACTACTCGGCAAAGAAAAAGTTAAACTAGATAAATACATTTGGGACTTAGATTTAGAAGATTTAATCAAATATAATGCGCAAGATGCAGACATTACTCTTGAATTAACAACATTTAGTAACAATCAAGCAATAGAACTCATTTTTATGTTATCCAGAATCACAAAGATGCCAATTGATGATTTCACAAGATCTAGTGTAAGCGTTTGGGTTCAAAACTGGATGTATTTTGAACACAGACTTCTAAATTATCTAATCCCAAGAAAAGAAGACATTATGCGATTGAAAGGAGACACATCTACAGAGGCAATTATCAAGGGTAAGAAGTATCAAGGAGCGATTGTAATCGAACCTCAAGTGGGTGTGTGGTGGAATGTTCATCTGCTTGATTTTGCAAGTCTGTATCCTTCAATTATTAAAACTAGGAACCTATCGTATGAAACAATTAACTGTAATCATGCAGAGTGTAAAGCAAATAAAATTCCTGAAACAAGTCACTGGGTTTGTAGCAAGAATGTGGGCATAAGCTCCATGCTTGTTGGATTTATTAGGGATATTCGTGTTTATTGGTTTAAAGACCGAGCAAAAAATCCAAACCTTAGTGAAAGTGAGAGAAACCAGAGTAACGTGATTCAATCCTCACTAAAAGTTATTCTCAACGCTTCCTATGGTGTATTTGGTTCGGATAATTTTGCTCTTTACTGTCCACCTGTTGCAGAATCAACAGCTGCTTTAGCCAGAGAAGCGATAACAAAAACCAAAGAATACTGTGAACAAAAATTAGGTTTACAAGTTCTTTACGGTGATACGGACAGCATCTTTGTGCTTCAACCAACTGAAGATAACATAAAAGAACTTGAAGATTGGAGTATGAAAACCTTTCAAATTGAATTAGGAACAGATTATGTTTTTCGATACTGTGGTTTTTCAGATAGAAAAAAGAATTACTTCGGTATCACAACTAAAGGAAAACCCATAGTGAAAGGTTTGATGGGTAAAAAGAAAAACACTCCTGTTATAGCTAAACGTCCCTTTGAAAAAGCTCTAGAAATTTTAGCTGAAGTGCAGAATCTTGAGGAATTGGAAGTTGCAAAGAAGCAAATTATAAAGATAATTCAGAAAGTTGTTCGGGAGGTATCTAAGAGAGAATTTAATCTTGAGGATCTTGCTGTCACCGTAACGCTTTCGAAAAAA
>DAOVRE010000096.1 GCA_030628305.1 Candidatus Heimdallarchaeota archaeon
ATGAAAACTGTTAAAAACAATCATCTTTGCAAATGTTAATTAGGTAAAGCAATAAACCTCTAGTAATTGTGTTACGAGGAGTAAAAAATGTCAGAAAAATCAAGACAACTCGAATTTAAGATTAACATTGGCGATAATGAAGGAAAGTGCTTTTCAAAAATTGTAAGAGATGCTCAAGCAACTGCCTTGATAGGTTTAAAAATCGGCGACAAAATAGATGGCAGTTTAATGGGCTTTCCAGCCTATGAGTTCATAATTACTGGTGGAAGCGACCGTGATGGTTTTCCTCATCGATCAAACATTCAAGGAGCTGGAAGAAGAAAATATCTATTGAGTGGTGGAATCGGTTACAAAGTTCATAGAAAGGGAAGAAGGATAAGGAAAACTGTACGTGGTAACACACTCTCAGAAACGTCTTATCAAATCAATATGAAAGTATCAAAGAACGGAAACAAACCTCTCAATGAGTTAATTGAAGGTAGCAGTTCCGAATAACTCCTTTTATAGACAATAAAAAAATAAAAGAAAAACTACTTAATCAGTTTTAATTTTCTTTTTAGTTTTAGTTTTCTTTTTGGTGGTTTTTGCTATTTTTGCTTTTTCTGGTCTATCTACTTTGTCTTCTTCTAAGAAAAATATGTAGAAAATTGAAGCGATTATTACTGCAATCAGCACACCAAAAATAGTCCATTGCATTCCAGCTGTAAAGTTCGATGGTAAACCACTACCTCTTGGACGAATGGATGTAATCAACCATGTAATTAGAATTGCTATTATTGAGCTTGTAATAAAAGTCCCCCATGAAGGAAGCTTTGCTCTCATTTCACTCCAAGTTGCCAATGAAATCAACAAGAAGAAGTAAAATAGCGATAAGAGAAGTATTTCTGCTACAACTAATCCCCAGCTATAATGTGGCACATCTTGATCGACAAAATACCATATCCTCAAGAAACCTGCTGTTTCATAGCTGAGAGAAGCAAATATGATGGCTACAATCAAGGTCCCTATTACTATAATTGAACTAATAAGAAGTGTTCTATTTTTATCATTTTTCCAAAGTGTTTGATATATACTCATCTTCTGTGTATCCCCTTGTACTTTTTCCAGTTCAAATATTTGAGTGGATTATTAGTAACCAGAGAGTTTTATCTCAATGCGTTTATTAATTTTTAGCTTTGCGATTTAAAGCACTGTCAAAATTTAACTATTTAATGTTTTTCATTTCTTTTAATTCCTCTTCATAGAGAGAAAGTTTTTGAAGAAACAACAATCTCATACATCTAGAGGAAAGTACATGAAAGACCCAGAAGCATTTACCTCTGATTCGGCTCTATCTTGTGAGAATTACGTTTCTGTAGATAATCTGAGAAATCTAGAACTTTTCTCTAAAATTGTTAAGCCATTAAGAATAAATCTCTTCTCAGTAGATGATTTAAACCTTGATAATGTGAACGAACTAATTACTTCAGATGAAGCAAAGAAATATAATGTCACATCGTTGGTTGAAATATGCAATAAAACTGTAGGAAAGAATTTTGATTTAAAGGATTTTAGGCAAACAATAAGGGACACAATAATTGATGCGAATTTTGATATTTACATTTTAATCTCTAGAAAGACACTTGAAGAAGATTCTATTGAAAATCTGAAACGTAAATTGTCTGAATTAAGAAATAAACATGAAATTATAGCCGTAAAGGCTGACGATATTAAGATCCTCAAATGGGCTGCACATGATAGAAGAGTAGATTACATAACTGTAGATCTTTTATCTAGCCACTTAACAATTGATAAAGCCTTATGTTCTTTGATGAAGCAACACAACAAATATTTTGAATTGACACTATCTCCGCTTCTTTTAAGTGATAACAAGGGAGTAAGCGCCGCAATTAGGTCTGGGAAGAAAATATTCAAACTAATTAGTTCAACAAACACCCATTTCATTCTTACTATGAAACCTAAATCCTGTTACCAGCTGAGAAATGGAATTCAGATTAGATATCTAGCACAATTATTAGATATTCCATTCAACAGAAGTAACAAGAGTGTTTTCGATAATCAATTAATAATTGCGTTGAAAAATGCAATGAAACTAGATAGGTCGAATATTGTCGATGGTATTAGGGAGGGTGGTTGAAATGGTTGTAATCACTCGAGATAGATATGTAGTTTTCCAAGTTCTATCAGAAGAAGATTTGCCAAACCTTTCTTTGATAAAAGCCAAAATATGGGATGAATACCAAAAAATATTTGGTATAAGTGGAACAACAGGAGCAGGATTATTCTTTGATAATTATAAAGAAGAGGGAACAGGGATAATTCGATGTGATCATAAAGCTTTGTCGAACCTAATGGCAATTCTGTCTAGAATCACAAACATTAGCAATAAAGATGTAATTTTGATTCCCTTATATACGACAGGATTAGTAAACAAAGCAAAGAGCTATTTAAAAACATTAGAAAAATAAATCATTAAAGAATTATCAGAAGGAAACAGAAATGGTAGATCAGGAAGAACCACGCGAGTTTAAGAAATTAAACAGACCCTCTTGGGACGACTATTTTATTCAAATTGCAGAAATTGTGAAAACAAGGGCAACTTGTTTTAGAAGACAAGTTGGAGCTGTTCTTGTAAACGATAACAAACAAATCATTTCAACTGGTTATAATGGTGTTCCTAGAGGAGTGACACACTGTACAATAAAAACTTGTACAAAATTATACGAAAAATCTGGAGAAAAAAACGAGATATGTCCTGCTGTTCACGCTGAACTTAATGCTATACTACAAGCTGCAAGTGCTGGAATAAGTCCTGAGGGCACAACATTGTATTCCACAACTCGACCATGTAGTGGGTGTACAATGGCAATTATCAATGTAGGGATAAAACGGGTGGTTTATGTGGAAGACTATACTGATCCTATACTACGATCTGGATGGCTAGACATACCAGAGGTTGTTTTTGAAAAATATGAAAGATAATATATCCTGATTGTAAAAGAAAAACTTGATTTCATCCACTTTATGTAAGAAATGAAATAGTATCTGAATTTTTTCTGGTGTAAAGCATTTTATTCTGAGAATCTACTAATACTCTTAAAGCTTTGATAATTTCTTCTGGATAGTAAGAATCCTTGTCCGTATGGCTGATGGTTTTCAACTTGTTGTGATTTATGAATATTGAAGAATCTCCGTGAGAGAAATTAATTTGAAAAAGACTGGTTTTCACTACTTCATCTTCTGTTTCTTTTGATATTTCCCCCTTGATTATTTCATCTTTTTGTAAATCTAGTACAAGATTTGGAGTTAAAATTATGTATCTCTTCACCTGATGAAGCTTAGTTGGTTTTTTCGATAATTCGATTGTTTTTAAAATATTAATATCTGAATCAAGAATGTGAATTGTAGAATTGTCTCCAACACAAATTAACCTATTATCATAGTAGAAAATGCCTTGAATGGATTTGTCGTATAGTTTTTTTGTGCTTAGTAGTTTAAGATTAGTAATGTCTAAAACGGTAATTTCACCGTCCCTAGACGCAATCACAACGTTCTTAGGCATAATACAGAGACTAGAAATTGGTACAATTTTATCCTTCTTCTTTACTAAATTGAATGATTCATCATAGAGGCATATTTCTCCAGATTCTAATCCTACTATCATTTTATTGGATGGCAATACTGAAAGCGAAATAGGTCTATGTTCTAACTTATTTTGTATGATTAATTGTTTAGTACCAAAATCACTTTTTCTTAAATGAGAATCCATTGAACTTGAGTATATATTATTATTTTTAATTTCTATACCTGTTATGTTTTTACCATGAAGGAAAACAATTTCCCTATTCTTTAGCTTATGTTTGTCCCATACTGAAATCATTCCTGCTACATGTCCTAATATAATGTTATACTCTGTAATTTTGCAGATAGTTGCGGGGATACCATTTACTCTTGCAAACTGCTGCAGAATATGTCTGGAATCTTTTCCTTGAAATTCAGTTATATCTTTTGATGCCTTTTTTATAGCTTTTATTATTGTTGAAGGTTTGACTGATAGATATTTTACAAACCCCAAATCCTCTGCCCTATATATTGAAATTAGACCATCATGGTGAGCAGTAATTATAATGTCATCTGCAATAAAGAATCTTTCCAAATCAGGAATTCTAACCTTATCGACCTCGACCAGTTTATTATTTTCTAGTTTCCATTTTTTGAGAAACTGATCTCTACTTGCGCTGATGATGTAATTTCTCCACGGTTTTGCCCCAATTATGGTTGATGAATGTGCTCTCTTTGATTGTAGTAATTCTAAAGTTTTAAGAGACCATAATTTTATTTCTAAATTCTGCGACGTAGTGACGAAATACTCAGTATCAAGAATTCTTTGAATGTCAGTAATTGATGTGTTGTGGGCATAAATGCAAGCAATTTCTTTTTCTAACTCCTCATTCCAAATACAAATTCTCCCGTCTCTACCCCCGGTGAAGATTTTACCATCCATTTCTTGAATTACTGTTACGCCCTTTAGGTGTCCTGGTTGATGATAAATAATCTCAGTCACACTAGAATTTGTTCCACTCACAAATATTATGAATCTTAAATGCTAATTAATATTTACATTATTGTAAAATTTTGTGGCTCATTTCGTCGTAGGAACATCATTTGTCAGTCTGGGACGGTTAAATCACAGCCACAAAGACAAATTATCTTGCTTTCTTTTATCTATTCCTCTATTAGAGTTGGGAATATAGAAGAATTAAATTGGAACGAGTCCAATTGTAACTTCAAAATCATCAAATTCCCATTCTTTAATATGACCCTCTTTAGGTATGGCCAATTTGAGTTCTGAGCTTAATGTTTCTTCTTTTATGTATTCTGTAAATTTTTCAAGAGCTTCTGAACCAAACTCGTCAGTTTTTAATGTTAACAGAATTTTTTGTGTATACTCTAAATCCAATTCTTTTCTCATTGTTTGAACTCTTCTTATTATGTCTCTAACATAGCCTTCTTGTTTAAGTTCTGCAGTTATGATTGAATTGAAAAGCAATAGATAGCCTTCTGCTTCCTCGCCCGCAAAACCTTCTTGCACGTCTATTCTGTATTCTAAGTCTTCAGGGGTTAGTTCAAACTCCTCTTTCTCTAATTTAAGTAGAACATTTTCTCCTGAACTGAGTTTTTTCACAAATTCATTTGCTTCTTGTGGATTAAGGTTTTCTAGTTTTACTCGTATATCATTTATTACAGATTTTACTTTAGGAGCTAGGATTTTGAAATTAGGTTTAATAACATAGCTAACCAATTCATCTGAGCTCGCTTGAAGAACTACTCTTTTTACATTGAGTTCATCTTTGAATAAATTTTCATACTTCAAGATTAACTCCTCTTTACCCAATGATGTTATAACTATTAATTCCGAAAGAGGTTGCCTTAATTTTATATTGGCTGAAGAGCGTATACTTCGTCCTGTAGTAACTAAACCTATTACTTTGTTCATTTCTTCAGAAAGCTGTGAATCAACTTGTTTTTTGTTAAATTTTGGAAACAAGCACATGTGCACACTCATTAGTGCTTCCTTATCCAAAGATTTGACAAGATTCTTATACAATGCCTCTGTTAAGAATGGCATAAACGGTGCTAGTAGTTTTGTTAAAGTTTTGAGCACTTCATAAGTTGTGATAAAGGCTGATTTTTTGTCTTGATCTAACTCAGTTTTCCAGAACCTTCTTCTTGATTGTCGAAGAT
Organism: Candidatus Heimdallarchaeota archaeon; assembly: GCA_030628305.1. The sequence goes on from DAOVRE010000096.1 coordinate 5,746, forward strand.
ACCAATTACTAAATTTATCTAGAACAAATTTCTCGAATGCTTGCACAGATTGATGAACTACTAAATCTTCCATATTTTCCTTTACAGTTTTTATTAAGTAATTTAACTCACTTATCATCCATCGATCAAGCTCTGGTCTTTCCTTTAATGGAACTGAAAAGGCAGCTAAATCAAACTGATCAACATTTGCATTAGAAACAAAGAAACTGTAACTATTCCAAAGCGTTAGTATTAATTTCTTCATGGAATCACTTATGTTGCTTGGTACCAATCTAACGCTTGACCATGTAGGATTTGAAAATAGATACCATCTTACAGCATCAGCTCCAAATTGGTCTATAATGTCATGAGAAAAGATGACGTTGCCTTTACTCTTACTCATTTTTCTACCATTGCCATCCAAAGTTAATCCCATAGTTAAGCAATTCAAAAACGCTGGTTTATCAAATAAAACAGTGCTTATTGCTAATAGTGTATAAAACCACCCTCTAGTTTGATCTATCGCTTCAGTGATAAAATCAAATGGAAAGTGTTTTTCAAATAATTCTTTGTTCTCAAATGGATAATGATATTGTGCAAAAGGCGCGCACCCAGATTCATACCAACAATCTATTACATATGGTACTCTTTTTGCTACTTCCTTGCATTCTG
>DAOVRE010000243.1 GCA_030628305.1 Candidatus Heimdallarchaeota archaeon
ATGGCTATGGGGACAATTAACTTGCTGATTTATGGTTTTGCTAGTGAAATGCCCAGTTTAGGCTTCCCGATTTTAAATTTCATAGGTGCAGATAGCCCTTGGACAGTCATGGTTATTATCATATCAGTACTTCTTGCAGCCATTATGTTTTTAATGGTTTATCTACCTTTAAACAGCTTCAGAGTTAAGATGGTGAAATTTAAAATGAAAGCTTTGATCGAATTAGACAATTATATATTTGCAAATGTTGTCGAGTTTGAGCTGGAATATGCTGAAGATGCAAAACAAGAAAACGTGACTATGTTCCAGTTAAGAAACTATATTTATAACATGAGAACTGTACCAATTTCAACAGGCAAATTGCTAAAAAGTTCTATGGCGATAATTATCTGGGTACTCAACATGAGAAGAATCTTTACCGCAGTTGCAGGAGATGTTTAACAATGTCTTGGTTAAAACGGAAACTATTCAAAAAGAAAATTTCTATCGCCGTTATAGGAATAGGAAATGCTGGCTGCAGAATTGGAGATAGAATAATTCATCACTTGAAGGAGAGTAGAATCACCGTAAAATCTCTTGCAATTAATCAATCAGACAATTTCAAAACAAAAATGAGAAACTACGAAGAGCATTGGTGGTTTAACAGAGATAAAACTTCTTCAAATAGCGACTTGAACTCAGTTTATGAAGAACTCAAAACCAGAGAAATGGACTTCAGAGATAAACTTGAGAAAGTAGTTTTTTACAAACGAGACGATCGCAGAGATGAAGATAATCTAGCTCTACATCTTATTGTAGGTAGCGGTGGAGGAACAGGTAGCGCAGGATCAATGTTAGCAAGCAAAATTCTAGCTGATATAACAGGAGACCCTCCGACAATCATTTTTATCGTTCCGGAAAAAGGTGAACCTTCCTTAATTCAGTACAATACAGCAAAAGCTCTCCATTTTCTAGGATTTGATTTTAAAGGTTCACAGAGTCCCATATTACTATTTGATAATGAGAAACTACTTTCATTTTTTGAAAAAGAGGAAGTATCGGTTGCCTTAGAACAAAGTAATGAATTGTTAGCTATAACTATGACCACAACCATTCTTGCTGCTTTGCAAGAAAGTGATCATGAAGAGTATAATGCAGGTCTGAATGATTTCTTCTTAGCATTCACCAAAGAAGCAAATGGATTAGGAGTTATCGTCTCTTTGGATAAGGAATTTGAAACTCTTGAACAAGCTCAAAATGTAAGATTTTCAGATTTATTCTTTAATGAATTAGATGAAAATTCAAGTTTAACAGCTGATGTAACCAGAGCAAAAAAAGGATATCTAACAATATCTACGCCTTCAACTTACCAATCTACCTTCGAAACCAGAAAGATAGTCAAGAATTTTGAAAGAGGGGACGTTAGGATTGCTCTAAATTCAATTGATGAACCCTATCTCACCATTAGAGGAGTTTTGACAGGCATTCATCCAGATTATGTTGATAGGTTTTGGGAAGTTCTCGAAAAGGGCAGAGATAGTAGAAAGGAGATTATTGAAACAGAAGAAAAATTGCGAAAATCCTTTATAAGTTTGTCAAGTTGAATCGAAAAATAACTGATTCACAACCCTTTTATTTTTCTTACTCCATCCTTTGAATAGAATGAGTGTTACATCTAAATGCCCTGCATGTTTTAAAAACATCAAAGAGGAATCTAAATTCTGCAAGTACTGCGGCATTCCACTTAAAATTTGTCCAGCATGCAAAGACCATAACAAAGTTGAAGATGTGTTTTGTGGTTCTTGTGGCGAAGATATCAAGGATGTTAAAGTTGAATCTCCCATCAATGTTAAACGGGAATCTCCTTCACAAGGAGCAACTCCTGGGAAACAGCCTCAATTAGTAATTTGGCCACCAATAGATCAAAGTAGGATGTATGCCCCACCAGTAGTCCAAAGAAAACAAGCTATTCCTGAAGGTCCAGTATATGAACCTCCTGTAACTAAATATGGTTATGATAAAGTTCGTCCATTTGGTTATTTCAGTGGTCCTATACCATTATCAAACATTGTGAGTCCTGCTTTGGAGTCTTTTGGATATGCATTAGCATTAATCACAATAGGCACAGTAATATTCAGTATCGGGCTAGCATTTTTTGAATTACTAATACCTCCTCTTATCACTGGAATATTGGGTGGAGCGCTCATATTGTCTGCACCATTTTTTGGAATCTATTATGTCAGTTCTAGCTGGTTATACAAGATATTTCAGATTAAGAGACCTGTGAAGATAAGTACAATTTTATTGAACTATGGTTTAGGAACGCTACTTTTCTCCGCAATAGGTTTAGCATTTTCTCCATTACTTATATTAGATGTCTTTTTCGATATTAACCCTGCAATAGGAATAACAATCTTTTCTGTTATAGCAGCTCTAATTTACTTCTTAGGATTGTTGATTATCCCTCTGAAAGCATTTTTAGCAGATTTAACATATGTAAAAAATGCTATGAATCAGAGAGAGAAGGAAGAGGAAAAGAACGTGGAAGAATCAAAAGGAAAAGATATGCTAAATATAGAATGAAAGAAACCTAAGAAAATGTTAATTTAAAAAAGGTAAACTTCATCCGAAAATGATAAATATTGTGCATTTTCATTTGTACTGTGAAAAGCATGAGTAAAGAATCAGCTGATACAGTTTATGATATAATAAAAACAAGAAGAAGCGTACGTTCATTTACCAATCAAGAGATACCAGATAGTACTCTTCAAAAGATTCTTGAAGCAGGTTGGTTAGCTCCTTCAGCTGGGAACCGACAGCCTGTTGAATTTATAGTTATAAAGGATCCATCTATAAGACAAAAAATTTCTGCACAACAATTTGTGAAAGAATCTGCTGCCGTAATTGTCGTTATTGTCAATTTAGAAAGAACAACTTCTCGGTATGGTGATAGAGGAGAACGAATGTACATCTATCATGATTCTGGTGCTGCAGTACAAAATATTCTTTTAATGTGCAAAGCACTAGGTTTAGGTTCTTGTTGGATAGGAGCTTTTAACGATGAGAGGGTTTCTAGATTACTAGAATTACCTGAACATGTTCTTCCGATGGCTATAATTCCTATTGGTTACCCAGATGAAGACCCTGAATCTCCCAGAAAAATACCTTTAGAAAAAGTAACCCATGATGAGAAATATGAAGAGAAGAAAATTAAGGAATATTTAATGTCTTTAGTTGACTAAATTCTCCTTTCTTTTTAAACAATAAGTTTTACTTCTTTTGCAGATTCATCAAGTTCAACAATTTCGTTGTTCCTTAAATCATGTAATGCTTTCAAGATTGCAGCAGGGGCAAAACCTGTAGTTTTAACTAATTCATCTCTTGTCCAAACTTCTTTGTCTACACCTTGTAAAAGCAACAGAATCTTTGTATGTGGGTCTGCTGCAAAAACTTTCTCAAATAGAACTGTATAGATTGCTAGAAGGTCTTGAATTTCCATGTCCTTTGATCTTTCTTGTGCCATTTCTTCGTATATATCTCGTAATCCAGACATCTGTTCTTCGACGCTTTCAAGTTTCTTTTTATATTTATCAGCTTCTTTTTCTACGTCAGATATTTTGGAATCTTTTGTTTCATACTCTGTTTGCAAAATTTGGAATTTTTCATCAACATTCTTCAGTTTTTCTTTAAGTTCATTATTCTCTTTAACAATATCTCCAGAGAAATTA
>DAOVRE010000210.1 GCA_030628305.1 Candidatus Heimdallarchaeota archaeon
AAATCATTTAATGAGATATTGCCAAGTTGTTGAATATTATTGGCATCACAGATGAAAATGATATCTAAATCGTTAGGTACGGCATCACTTTGAAACAATTCATTTCCGATTGAAAGTAGTTTTTTTGATATTGTACTAATTGAATGTGCGAACATGGTAAATTTCGCTTTTGGAAAATATTGCTTTAGTATATATTTTAATCCAACTACACTTGCAATTGCGTCAGGATCTGCATTTTGATGAGCAAAGATTCCTACATGAGAAAAATTTTCTTTTTGATAGATCTTTATGATATCTAAGAATTTTTCCGACAGAGCAATTCCTCCTTTAATGCCTCTTGTGCATATTCATAAACCTCTTGTTGAAGTTCATCTAAATGCAAAGAAGATAAACCACCAGATATGTCGAAGTCGAGGATTAGAGTGAGAACATTGTCGGAATCCTGGGATAAACTTACAATAACCCCAAAATCAGTTAAGAGTTTCCAAGATTTATGATTTTGAAGAAACAATTCTATCTTTTTGTCCACAAGCAATATTATCTCTTCAAGCTCGTCATCGGACAAAGATTTAAGTCCAATATCGGTTATATCTGAACTCATAAACTTTCAACACTTTTTGTTTGAAAAATCTGAACAGGGATTATTGACTCCCAGAAAGTTCTACTTGTAACTCTTTAAAAGAAGCGACCATTTTGTTCTGTCTTTTTGTCAATGAAGCAAGTCTTACTTCAACCTTCTCATGTTCTTCTGCTACATATTTAGTCACGTCTTCAAGGCTTGTTTGAAATAATAATCTACCTGCTGAACGATAAATAACTGCAGAATTATCCAGCTCTTTAGTTTCCTTTTTAGCTATCTCTAAGTCCCTTTTTTCCATCTCTAATTGCTGGATTTGCCTTCCCATTACCTCTAATTGCTGAGCTAGTTGTTGGTAACGTTGAAGACTTTCTTGTTGTTCTGGAGTCAATTGTGGTTGTGCCATTTTAAATCCTCTAATCTAATAATCTCTAAACAATGCTGTTGAAGAGGAAAAATAAAGGTTTTGATAAAAGGGAAAGGATTGAATCTTTCAGTAGAAGGTTAAAGATAGTAAAGAAAAAGAGGGAAAAAGAGAGATTATGTCTTAGATACAGCGGTAAACTGCGGTAACACCAATTTCTTTGTATTCTTTCTTGGTAACCCACAGTTTTGCGAATGTCTTAAGAGAACTTAAGATACTTCCACCAATCCAAACAGAATATCTTCTTTCAGGGGGTGCAATGATTTTTACTTCCATTGTTTCAGGTACTAATTCAGTAAGCTCCTTGTGGAGACGTTCTTTTAGACCTGGGAACATTGTAGATCCGCCTGATAATACGATATTGGCGTATAGATCTCTTCGAAGATCGACATCACAGTTTTGAATGGATCTGTAAATTAATTCATCTAATGCATTCTCTTCAGAACCAATAGCTCCAGGATTGAAGAACAATTCAGGGGCCATGAATCTCTCGGCACCAATGGTTAATGTTTCACCATCAGGTAGAGTGTATGTCTTTTCCATTCCAGAAACTTTCTCAGCTAGCTTCAATTCTTTTTCAGGATCTAAAGCTACATAGCAAAGACGTTCTTTGATGTCACGGACAATTTCTCTTTCAGCACTGCTAGAAAGTGAGTATCCACGTTGTCGGAGTAATCTTCTCAAATAGTCAGTTACATCACGACCACCGATATCAGAACGATGAATGGCGTGAGCAATTGCGAAACCTTCATAGACAGGAACAATGTGTGTAACACCATCACCAGAGTCTACAACTATACCAGTTGTACGACCTGATGCATATAGGGATAGAATAGCCTGCATTGAGATATACATTGCAGGTACATTGAATGTATCAAACATTAATTCTGCCATTTTCTCTTTGTTTTGATTTTTATTCAAAGGAGGTTCAGTTAACAGAATAGGATGTTCATTAGGATTAACTCGTAAGTCATTATAGAAAGTATAATGCCAAATGCGTTCCATAGCATCCCAATCTTGAACTTGTCCATGCTCAACAGGATAAACAAGCTTCAAAACACCTCGTAGGTTGATAGCTTCTTCGCCTATATAATATTCGCGAACGTAATGTTCTACATCGGTCATGATTATCTGATATTTAGGATAACCAATGATCGTTGGAAAAACGCTTCTAGGTTGATCTTCTCCAGCAAAACCGTTTTTGGTAAAGCCCGTACCATTATCGATAACAAGCGGTTTGTTTTGTATCATCTCTTCCAATTTTCGTCACCAAAATTTTATTTAGTTGTGTTATGGATTCACTACACATGTTTTTTTTATTAAATGTTTTGATAGTATTAGGCTAAATCTAGAACAAATTATCAACATACTTATATGCCTTTCACCTTTTTTCATCTTTTTTTACACTGCTGTCTAGAAAAAAAAATTTCCAATTAAGTTCTGAGAGAAATAACTGAATATTTTTGCTTGATTCAATACTTACGCGGCTCTAGTTTGTTCTAGCTGGAATCTCTCTTAAGAAGTGCTTTCCTACCTTCTTTTCTCTCTCTTTTCTCCTCTTTGAAAAATTTATCAAGCCTCTTTTCTTGTTCGGCTGAGTAGAAACTTCCTTTAGAGTATACTATAGTAGGTCTGTTTTTTGATTTATTTTCTGACATGCTCTGAATTTTTACATTCGGGTCAGTACACAAAACGTATTGTTTCTTCTTTCCCATCCCCCTTAAATCTATATTCTTTAAGGGATTTCTTTCTAATGAAATTGCTGAAAGCTTATTTTCTTTTGAAAGTGGATCAAGTGTTACTTTCTTAAGTTTGTTATCGCCTAAGTCTAACTCTCGAAATTTTTTACTTTTTTCAAGAAATTTGAAATCTATCTTTTCAATTTCATTACTGAATAAATGAATTTCTTCTATGTTCCTCCACTCTGTTTCCTTTCGGATGTTTACTTCGCTTAGAAGGTTATAATCCATGTTTATGCTTTTTATTTTCTCATTTTTGTACAGAGGTCTAAGATCTACACTTTCTAAGAAATTGTTTTGAAGGTTTATTGCCTTTAATTCATTGCAATATTTTAGCGGACTAAGGTTTATCGACAAGAGCTGATTATTGCTCAAATCTAAATTTTTAAGTTTTTTACAATTGATTAGAGGTAGTAAGTCAATGCTAGATAGATCATTATTACTAAGATCTATCTTCTTGATATCTATACAATCTTCTAATGACTCTAGATTAATTTTATTTATGGATAAACAAGTAAGATTAAGCTCTTCAACGTCTGATTCTACCTCAAAGTTATATTCCTGTCCTTCGCTTTGAAGTATCAATTTAATCTTCATAATTATCCCAGCCATCCACTTAACGTATTGCTTTTTTACAATCTATTAATATATTAATACAATAAAAATTCTACGCTTCCATATTTCTCGTGTCAAATAACACTCTTATCTTTATTGAAGAACTCGGTCTCAATCTGTGAGAACGTTCCTTTCTAATGATTAAAATGGGGTCTTTTTTTCTGTGAAATGCTCTGTATGCTTCTGAAATCCTCGTTTTCTTACTACTAATACATTTCAATAATTAAAACACTGACAATCTAATTATTAAAATAATGGTAAAACATTAATAAATGCTTATTGTGACGTATGTTTAATCTACTGAAAGGTTTACACCTTCGGTGGAAAATTTATAGGTGGAAAACAAAAATGAATAAAAAATCCTTTATTGGTGTAGCACTACTGGTGCTATTTTGTATGTCACCATTGATAATACCTACATCGGCTGATACGGAAATTAGGACAGCATTTTCAATAAACCTTCTTTCACCAAATACCAGCCCTGCACGTAATCAATGGTCACTGTTAATGGAACAAACCCTGCCAAAAATTGGTATTGGTGTGTCTTTCCATGAATCTACCGGATGGGGAAACATTGCCCCACGAACATGGGATTATCCTTTGATAGACTTTGATTACATTCCAACTTATGCTGAGGGTGGATACGATATCCTATTTGTAGGTTGGTCATGGGACTTAGATTTGAATTTACAATCTTTGTATGAAACATCTGCTATTACCCCTTATGGAGATAATCACTATCAATATAGTAA
>DAOVRE010000220.1 GCA_030628305.1 Candidatus Heimdallarchaeota archaeon
GTCGTGTGATATCATTATCTCTGGTATCTCAATTTAATCTTCAATTGTGATTTGTGTTATAGAATCGTTTTGTTGCGAGAATGTAACGTGTGAATTTGAAATCAAACTTAAACTTAACAGTATCAGGAAAAACCCAATACTTAATCCCATTTTACTTGTCTTTTTCATGTTATCACCAAAAATTGGTTCTAATATAATAACTATTGAATCTAATTTATATATCTTCCTCGCAAATCTAGGCTTTTTGAGAGAAAGTTTATTTGAGTGAAATTTCATATGTTCTCTGATACATATGGGCGCATTACCTAATACAATCTATTGTTTTGCTTGTGGTGAAAAATTCACTAAAAGTGATCCAGAAGGGTATGAAGCTTGTCCTAGCTGTGGAAAAGGTTTTTCTGACTTATCAAAAGAAGCTCAATTTGCTGTAAGTATGATTATGAAATCAATGATTGAGCATTTTAGATAAAAAAAGCCTGAAAGTTTTCAAGCTTTCACAAGTTGAACTCAAGCCAACCAAATTGATTATCCAGTATAATGAATGTTATAATCAATATTAGGATGAGAAAAGTCATTACAATTTGTATCATATATATTTTGCTAATTTTTCTAAATTGTCTTGTTGATACTGACCCACCTCTTACAAAAGATTGAGCTGTCCAGAAAATTAACGCACATGATGCATATATAGAAATCACGTTCAGAACCAGCAGTATCAATGATCCGAGTGCTTCTTGAAGGAATAATGGGTTTGCAACATTTGCTAACAAAACACCTACATTTGCAGCTGGTGGGCATAAAGATGCAGCAACTGCAACTCCCACAATAGAGGTGCTTTCTCCACGAATAATGAACAAACCTGCTGCTAATCCACTTGCAATGGCAAATATTATATCACCAATTCCCGGATTTGTTCTGATATCTATTTGTTTACTTGCTTCCATCATTTCAGGATTAGTCCAATTAAAAATTACTCCAACTATTAAGCCAATCACAATTATTATAACTAAACCCACTACCTCAGCAAGTATTGCTTTTTTTGAAAAGATATTTTTAGGAGTCATAGTACCTAAAACTGTAAGGGCTATAGGAGCTAGTAAAGGAGCAATTATCATACTAGCGATAATAATAATAACATTGTCGTAAATTAAACCAAAAGATGCAAGAACCCCTGCTAAAAATATAAGAGCTATAAATGTAGGATTAAGTAAGGCAAGACCCTTGATATTTGCAATCATTTCATCTGTGCTTATTCCTCTACCTTTTACAGAAACCTCCTTTTTGTCAGAAGATATCGTTAAAGTTACAGGCGTAACTATTATGTTTCCAAATACAGTTCCGACACCTAATCCTTTTAATTCTTCCAGTAAGATTGAAGTTTGTTGATTCTCTACAACTGTATGTAAAGTTGAGATTTCATCGAAAATTGTCACATTAAAGACAATTGCAAGCTTATCTTCTAACTCCTTAACAATATCCAACTTGTCTACTGGAATTATTATTTTGACATCCTTCATAGTGAGAACCACTTGTGGTACTGATAGTACACTAAAACTGTATTATAAAATACTTTTGTCAAAATTCTGAATCAAATTTGTAATGAATTGATTGCATTTAAGTAATCAATTGGATTGTTTTCAACAAAATACAAGCGCAGGATTATTATTTTCCGTGATTGTACTTGCGTAGAGCATACTTCAGCTTCGATTCATCTTCTTCTATATATCGAGGATATTTTCTCAAAATCTTATCTAATTCGCGATTTAAACCCTTCAATTCTTTATCCATTTTCCCTAAGATTTTGTTCATATCTTCTATAAGAGTTTCAGGTTGCATACTCAGAAATAAGCTAAATCTAATTATAAAATAGGTAAGATAAGGAAATTACCGTCGTAATACATTTTCAAGAATTGTCAGGATCTCTTTGTCCCGTAATTGTTGTTTTAATGTCTGCAGAGAGACATTCTGGACAAACTGTCTTTTTTGTGAAAATTCCATCAACTTGCTCCTTCAAAATCTTTTTTTCTTCGTTATTGAACCTGTGTCCACAATTGTTGCAGATGAAAGCATCTGGTCTATATACTGACATAGAATCACTATATGATTGTTACAGTTAAAGAATATAACCTTTACTCTAAGTTAAGAAGTATAGAAAAAAGATATAAGTGCATCAAAAAAACAGCAGATATGCATAATTCCAGAAATGTTTTGAAATTTGTTTTCGTGATTTTGCTAATGGGAATTCAGTTAACTTCAACTCAATATTTAACACTTGAATCATCAGCAGTAAACTCCCAACAAACAACCTCAGTTGAAAAATTAGTATATCTGTATAATGTTTCTGGATGTTTTGCTGTACAAGCAGCAACACCAGATACTGGTCCATTTAAGATATATATGCACATACCTATAGCCCATCTAAATCAAGCTCCAATACTTCTTTCAGTTCGTTCTGATCCAGCAGATATCATAGAGAATTATAGGATATCGTCCGATTACCCTTCTGAAAATGCTCTTCTGGAAGTTTCAATAAGTAATCTAGAGAATACAGATGTTGTATATATTTACTGGAATGTACCAGTTCTTATTGAATACAATAAATTTGATGATTTACCCTCAGGTGTTTCCATAACTCCAGAGCATCTTTTGCCTGAAGAAGTGGTTGGATGGTTGGACAGTACCGAGTATGTGCAAAGTGAAAATCCCGAAATAGTTTCTAAAGCTGAAGAACTTATGGGAAGTGATACAGACGTATTTATTATTGCTGAATCTATAGCTAACTTCACTGGAAACGAACTTATATTTGGTTACAGCTCTGGTCATGATGCCCTAACTGTTCTACAAGAGGGTGCAGGAGTCTGTGTAGGTAAGGCAAATCTAGCAGTTGCACTTCTAAGGTCACTTGGAATACCTGCTCGATCGATTTTCATTGGACCATTAATTCACTATCTTATCGAATTTTACCTTCATTCTTATGGATGGATAAGATCAGAATCGACGGGTGGTGATACACCTTGGCCTTTTCATTCATCAACTATTACTTACTGTATAAATCCAGAAGAAGAAACTTCTCAAAGTGTTCATAATGGTTTGTATCCCTATAACGGATTTGTTGCTTATTGGGGAACAACAAATCCTAACGTCCTATGGGGTATTGTAAGAGATAGATGCTCAATAGATTATTATCCAATTACGACTACAAAAGACAATTTTGACCTAGCAGTTAATCTAACAAAAAATGTTTGGGAAAACAATAAAGAAATGATTGGAGATCATTCTTCAACCAATACAGAAAGAGTTCTAGCAAAGTCCAAGAGATTTCAGGAGGAGGCAATTAACAGATTTCTTGAAGGAGATTTTGAGGGTTATTTAAGTAGTATGACAAAAGCATTGGACATCTTTGATGGAACATCAACTAATCTCACAATTATTATCAGCTCAATATCAGCTGGAGTAGCATTACTTGGAACAATTGTAATAACAGGTTATATTTGGAAAAAAAAGAAAAAAAATTGAAAGAGAAAATTTAGATACAACGATAAACAGCTGAAGGACCAATTTCTCTGTACTCTTTTTTTGTCACCCAAAGTTTCTTGAATGTCTTCAAAGAGCTAAGTATACTCCCACCGATCCACACAGAATATCTTCGTTCAGGAGGAGCAATTATTTTCACTTCTGTTGTTTCTGGAACTAGATCAGTCAATTCCTTATGTAATCTCTCTTTAAGTCCTAGAAACATCGTTGTTCCACCAGAAAGAACGATGTTTGAAAATAGATCTCTTCTTAAATCTACATCACAATTCTGCACCATTCTGTAGATTAGTTCATCAAGAGGAGCTTCTTCAGAACCGATTACACCGGGACTGAAAAGCAATTCAGGAGCCATAAATCTTTCAGAACTTATAGTTAGATTATCTCCATCAGGTAAAGTATAACTTTTTTCCATACCAGAAACTTTCTCAGCTAGTCGTAAGTCTTTTTCGGGATCTAAAGGTACGTAACAGAGACGCTCTTTAATATCTCGAACAATTTCCA
>DAOVRE010000261.1 GCA_030628305.1 Candidatus Heimdallarchaeota archaeon
AGAAGTAGAAAAAAGAATTAAGGATATTTGGGAAATCATTGTTGAGTCAAAGGAACCGTTTTATCTACTTGAAATCGAAGCTATTCATAAGAATGGCAATATTGTACATTTCGAATCCACTGGTATTCCTATCTTTGATGATTATGGTAACTTGAATGGTTATAGAGGATTTAACCGGAATATTACAGAAGAAAAAAAAGTAGAAAAGCTTAGAAAAGATGCTTTTTCTCAAATAGAACAAAATATCATGAATTTTGCTATATTAGTTGATCAAATACGAAATCCATTAGCTGTAATCATTGGTGCAGCAGAAATAGAAGAAACATCTCTAACTGAGAAGATAGTTGAAAATGCTGAAAAGATCAGTGAGATAACTGAATTAATATCATCTAGTTGGGATGAATCAGAAAAATTCAGACAGATCTTACAAGAACAATTGCTTTCTGAATAAGGAATTTCAAAGTAAAAAGCTTACAACATTAAACAAACAGAAGAAATTAACAATCTTCGAAGAATTATTGCAAATGAGGATTGGAAAAAGAAGAGATAGAACAGTATTTCAAGGAAAATCGTTGATTGGTTACAAGTTTATTTGCAGATGATTACGATCAAGGGAGAGATATTGGACAAAAAGGCATGATATTAATTCAAGGTTTTACGAACAAATAATAAGGAAGACCTTAATAATATCCAGATTTGAATTGCTTTATCATGTCTAAGCCAATCAATTCTTTCAAACATATCGAGATGCCCGAATTGCTGTCCCTTGGAAAAGGTATGCTCAAATATCTTCCAGAGATTGTAGATAAAGTTGCCTTAAGAGGGAAGGGTTTGCTCATTACAGATACTTTTCTTAGAGATAAATATGCCAAGGAAATTGAAGCAATAATGGAAGCAGATAATCGTGAGATTATTGTATCTGTTATTGAAGATAGCACACTTGCTGAAGTAGATAAACAGCTGCAATTATTCAAGGAAATAGATGCTGGATATGCTATAGGGCTTGGTGGTGGAAGACCTATAGATGTTGCTAAACTCACTTCTTTCAAAGCAAATAAGAGGTTCATATCTATTCCAACTATTGCTAGTCACGATGGTTTAGCTAGCTCAAGAGCGTCATTAAAAGGTGTAGATAAACGACATTCTATAGAAGCCCGTCCTCCGATAGCGGTTGTTGGTGATACTGATATCTTAGATAAAGCCCCCTATCGATTTACTGTGGCAGGATGTGGAGATGTTATAGCTAAAAAAACAGCAATAAAGGATTGGTTATTAGCTCATAGATTAAAAAATGAGTTGATATCACCCACTTCAATTTCCCTAGCTGAAATGACAGTGAAACTAATTACAGAAAATGCAAGTTTGATAAGAAGTCAAGCAGAAGGATTCAGCAGGGTTGTTATGAATTGTTTGATCGCTAGTTCTTTAGCTATGTGCACTGCAGGTTCTTCTAGACCTGGAAGTGGATCTGAGCATATGTTCAGTCATGCTTTAGATTCTATAGCTAAAACTCCCGCACTACATGGCGAACAAACAGCTTTTGGTACAATTATGATGGCTTATTTGCATGATGGGATTGAAGGTTCCGATGATGTCAAAACACTGATGAAAACCTTAGGTTTGCCTATTACTGCAAAAGAGCTAGGTGTAACAGCTGAAGAAGTGGTCACAGCCTTAGAAACAGCTCACACTATTAGAAAACGATTTACAATTCTAGGATCCGAGGGTTTATCTCATGAAGCAGCTACAAATGTAGCTCTTAAAACTGGGGTAATAAATTAACCCCAATTTTCTTTATTCCATTAAACACTGTCAGTAATGAACTGAGCTATTCTACTGAAATAATCTGGTTCTAGATAAGCTTCCACATGCCCTCTATCATCAACTCGCCACAGAAGTTTTATTGTCGTCCCTGGTAGCTCATTGAATATAGTAGTTGAATCTTCTGGGTTAATGTCTAGGTCTGCATTTCCATGTATCAAATATGTAGGCACAGTGATACTAGATGCTTCGTCAGCTGGAGAAATATCTGCAAATGTATACCCATAGTGGCTTTCTAGAAGAGCTATTGTGATTTGTCCAAAGATGAACCAAGGAAAACCGGATCTCATCGGATAAGCTTGTTTTATCATAAGATCTACATAAGCCCAACTTGAATCGGCAATAATAACCGCAACATCATTGTATTGTGCTGTATAGAACAATATTGTTGCTGCTCCTTGACTTTCTGCAAAGAGAACCACTGCTGAAGAGTTTACTTCAGGTTGAGCTTTAACAAAATCTACAGCTGCTCTAACATCTTTCACTTCATCTATACCCCAAGTTAAACCTAGTTCTGTGTCAGGAGATTCTCCTCTATTACGTGAATCAAAGAAGAAGAGTCTATATCCCTGATCAAATAATCCTTGTCCATAATGATCTAACATCCAAGCTTTTGAGTGAGAAGCTCCGTGTAAAACTATGACTGTAATGTTAGCGTTAGGATTAGTTGTATTAATTGGATTTACAAACCATCCTTTCAAATCTAAACTATCAGAAGTGCTGAAAGTTATGTTCTCGTAAATCATTCCAAGTTCATCTGGAAGCATATACATTGATTCATGATCTGGATGAAGCATTGTACCTTTACCAACAATTGGTATGATAACGAAACAAACTATTGCTCCACTAACAATGAGGGATGAGAAAACACTAACTAGAATAATATTTCTTTTAAGCATAGTCAGAGATATTTCTACTTATTCTTAAATTTATATTTTTTTTACATTCTTAATGTATCAGCCAATTACTCAAACTAACCTAATAATCTCTGATTTCCTGTATTTGGACTCCTTCCTTTCCCTTCTTTTCTTCTTCTTTAAGAAATTTTTCAAATCCCTCTTTCTTAATGAAATCAATATGCTTAAACAAATACGAATATCTATTTCTTTGATAATCTGTATTTGGACAGTTAGAAAATTCTTCACAAATAAGACAATTATCAATTATGTTTTGCTGGATTTTTTCACATTTCTTCACTTCACACCAACTCTCTTGTTGATTACGACATCCTGGACATGTTGAATCAATAAACAGTTTAATCCCTCAATAAAATTATCATAATCAAAAGAATCTTCTACATCTTTCAGCCAAGTATAATCTTGTTCTACACATTTCTTGAATTGTGTGAGAAGATCTGTTACTTCTCCTGTAAAAGCTCTACATTGACCACAGTATACCCCACATTTTCCTAAAACATTGTTGAGAGATATGACTAAATAAAGGAGAAATTGTTATAGATGCTTTCTCCAAAATTCTTCTAAATCTTTTTATTCGTAAATTTTTGCTTTATTTTATATCCCATTTTTCCACTCGAAGTAAACCCTGCTCCA
>DAOVRE010000199.1 GCA_030628305.1 Candidatus Heimdallarchaeota archaeon
ATCTGTTCAGACCAAGTTATAGTAGAGCGAAAGACACAAGATGATTTTGTTAAATCTATTATGGATAAACGTTTATTCTCTCAAACAAAAATCCTTGTAGAAAATTGTGCTAAACCAGTTATATTAATTGAAGGCGAGTTTAATCTTCATGGTTCAACCTTGCATCCTCATGCCTTGTCTGGAGCACTAACATCTTTGATTACTGATTTTCGAATTCCTATAATCCATACAAAGAATCAAAGAGAAACAGCTGAAATGCTATATGCTTTTGCAAAAAGAGAACAAGTTGAAAGAAAAAGAAGATTATCTATTGGTAAAAGAAAGGGCTTGGGATTACAAATCCAATTAGAAGAAGCAGTTTCTGCACTGCCTCACATTGATCATAAAATCTCTCGACGATTACTGAAACACTTTGGGTCGTTCAGAGGAATTGTGACTGCAAACAGAGAAGATTTCTTTGAGATAAGAGGAGTAGGAGAAAAAATTGCTTCTGACATTATCGATTTTATCTATGCTGATTATAATAAACTAACTGCAGAGAAAGAATTAAGTGGAATAAAAGAGGAGTTGGATAGTCTAAGACCTGAACCTCAACAAGATTCTAAGAAGTCAGAGAACGAAGAGAATCAACAAGAGAACGAATAGAGTTAGAAATATCCGTGATTTCTTTAGGATCAGTTGTTTCCTTTAATTGGACATTGAGTATTTCTATTTTCTCAAGTAAGATTTTAGCTGTATCAACCAATGCTGGAGGGAGTGACGAGAAGTCAAATGAAGATAGATTGGATTGGGGTGAAGAATTACTAGATGGAGCTGGGATCACTTTCTGTAGAGCATTATTTCTCTGTTGTTGTGGTATTTCTGAGGGTGAATCAACTAAAACATAATCTTGCTTACATTTCACACAAACTACTCTATCTTGCTTTTTGTAAAGTGGTAAATAACAGGTAGGACATGCGCGATTGAGCATCACCCAACCCTTCAATAACAAATCTGCACCAATTTTAACTTGTTCTTCAGAATCATTGGAAGGAGGCATGAGTAAAAAGGGAAAGACAATTATAATAAATTTTTGTCCCTTGCTGCATCTCAAATTGAATATCCAAGTAATACAATGAATCAAAAGAGAAACAAGTTCTACTAGTATAGATTGGGTTTGTGAGAATATGGTAGATGAAATAGAAAGAGCAATAGATTCAATACCAAAGATAGCAACAAAACAAGCGTCAAAACAAGATGAGGAAATGGCAATATTGAATCTTGAGGATTTAATGACGGAAAAACCTAGAGCTAGTGTAAAAGAAATAGATGGTACTCATCGATTAATCAAAATGATTGACAATAAAAAAAGATACACATACAAATCAAAGAATAGCTCTAGCAAGTAATAGATTATTTGTTCTCTATATACAATAATTCTAAGTATATGCTTATAAAATATAGTAGAAGCAATCATAGTTCAAAAGATGGTGGGCCATCGCGGATTCGAACCGCGGACCTCACGGTTTTTGAGTTACACGCCTGCTAGCGGTTAAACTATCAGCCGTGCGCTCTAACCAAACTGAGCTAATGGCCCTTATTAGCATTTGTTCCGTTGCATCTTTATTTTAAAAGTTTTTTCTTATCATTCTGTTTGTTCTCAATCTTCAGGCTTTCATGTGAAATTCTCTTAACAATGAAAAGTATTAAAAAGATTATAGCTGGGAAAGGATTGCTAATATCACAATAGTAACTGTTGAATCAGTTATAGGTGATTGACGTCTTACTCCTTAATTAAGGAGCCGAGATTGTTCCTCTATCCTTCTAAACAATAGGGGATCATGGGTGAAAGACGCATTACCGAGGTGAAAGAACAAATGAGTAAAGTACGTAATGTAGGTATTCAAGGAGTCGAACCTCCCGCTACTGAGTGCGATGACCCAAGATGTCCGTTTCATGGGCAACTTCCAACAAGGGGTCGTATTTTTTCTGGAAAAGTTATTTCCGATAAAATGAGACGTACCGTAGTTATTAGAAGAGATTTCTTGAAGTTTGTGAAAAAGTATCGTAGATATGAACGTGCTCACGGAAAGATTTCTGCACACAACCCCCCTTGCCTTAATGTCAAAGAAGGTGATATGGTTTTAGCAGCAGAATGCAGGCCACTTGCAAAAACAGTAAGTTTTGTTGTGGTTCAAAAACTAAATTAGGGTGTTATCATGGCGAAGAGAAAATCCGTAGGACGAACACAAGTTCATATTACTAAAGGCTTAATTGTGGGAACAAGACTTCGTAGCGCCGATAATTCTGGTGCTAGAATAGTTCAAATAATCGCAGTTAAGAATTATAGAGGAAGACTAAACAGAGTACCAAAAGCCTCTGTTTCTGACATGGTTGTCGTTTCTGTTAAACAAGGCACTCCACAAAGGAGAAAACAAATTTTTCCAGCGGTTGTTGTTCGACAACGTTCTCCATACCGTAGACGATCTGGTGATTGGATACAATTCGAAGAGAATGCTGTTGTTCTTACCAATGAAGTAGGAGATCCTTTAGGAAGCGAAATTCGTGGACCAATTGCTAAAGAGGCAGCTGAGAAGTGGCCAAAGATTGCCCATCAAGCCTCAATAATAGTATAGGTGAGATATAAATGAAGTATACAAAAACAAAACAACCTCGTAAACAACGTAAGAGGTATTATAATGCTCCTTTACATCTCCGCAATCGTCAGATGACAGCTCTTCTCTCACGCGAGTTGAGAGCTAAATATGGCATTCGACGTCTTCCCGTACATAAAGATGATAAAGTGATAGTTTTCAGAGCTAAATCTGAAGATCAAGAAATTAAAGGTAAAGTACTCCGTGTTTTACCTCAGAAATATTCAGTTCATATTGAAGGACATAGCAAAGAGAAAGCTGATGGTACAATCACTAGTTTTCCCATTCATCCAAGCAACATCCTAATTACTTCTCTGAATTTGCGTGATAAGAAGAGACGCGATATTATTAAGAGACGTTCTAAAAAAGAAATCACTGAAGAAGAGTTAACTGAAGATTTATTTGATGAATTCGAGGAGCCTTTAGAAGAAACCGATATCGAAGATGAAGATGAAGATCTTGATGAGGATGTTTTTGAAGAATTCGAAGATCTTGATGAAGCTGTTGTTACTGAAGAGGTTGTAAAAGCAACTCCCAAAAAAGAGGTTAAAGTTCCTGAACTTGACGTATCCATGATTAAGGGTGTAGGTGCTAAAACCGCAATGCTTCTCAAAGAAAATGGTTTTGATACCGTTGATAAGATTGCTAAAGCGACCCCTGAAGAACTTTCAAAAGTGCCTGGTATCGGTTCTGGTACAGCAAAAACTATGATTACTAACGCAGAAGATTTGCTTTCTAAGAAAACAGATGAAAAGGAGGAATCATCATGACAAAAGGCGGTGGAAAACGACATTTAAAGAGATTTGTTGTTTCAAAACATATACCAATTGAAAAGAAAGCTAACACTTATACCGTTAGACCCTCCCCTGGTCCTCATGCTGCACATGACTGCATCCCGATGGCTATTATGCTCCGTGATATGTTCCAAGTAGCCCGAAATATGAGTGAAGTTAAACGTATATTGGTTGAACGAAATGTTCTCGTAGATGGAAGAACAAAAACAAATAGAAAATACCCTCTAGGTTTTATGGATGTTATTTCCTTCCCCAAAATAAAAGAGCATTATAGATTAATATATACTCCAAAGAAAGGTCTAAGGACAATCCCAATTAAGGGAGATGAGACAAAAGTTAAACTCTGCCAGATTAAGAATAAAACCACACTCAAAGGAGGATTAACACAATTAAATCTCCATGATGGTAGAAACATCATCTTGCAGAAAAAGGAAAGCGATAGTGTTCCTTACCATACACATGATACAGTTAAGATATCTTTACCTGATCAAAAGATTTTAGAAAAATACGAATTGAAAATCGGTAATTATGGTATTGTGACTAGTGGAAGGTGGATGGGTAAACATGGAACCATTGAAGAAATCAGTTCTCATGGAAAACAAATAACCAAAACAGCTACCATAAGAACTCCTGATGGTGAGGTTTTTGTTACACTGTTCAGATATATTTTCATTGTGGGTAACGATGCTCCATGTGTAACAATCGCTGGTAATAAAGGTGATAAGAAATGAGTGACGAAGTAGTTGAGCAAGAACCAGCTCCTTTGCAATATGCTGATGAATGGAAAAAGAATCCAATGCGAAAACCTCGATTGAAGGCTTTAATCATCAATAGTTGTGTTGGTGAATC
>DAOVRE010000053.1 GCA_030628305.1 Candidatus Heimdallarchaeota archaeon
AGCCATTCTTTCGTCGACATGAATAAATCTGAAATCATTAATAGGTCGGACATATTCTTTCTCCCAGTCTCTACAAGCTGCCTTCATTAATGATTCTATTACAGTTTCACTGAGATGTGGCATTGCTGTATGTATACAATCTTGAAGTTTTTCTAGGATTTCAATTTGTCCTTTATTGAGCATTATCTTTCTCGAGCTAATAAGAGCTGAATTAAGTTTTCCTTGATCAAGCTCAAATGTAACACTCATCATTATTTAAGCCCTCAAAGTTATCTATAAACTTTTGCTAGATATTAAAACAGAATATAGCATTTATCATTATTCTAAGTGTATCTAGAAACAACATAGCAAGAGACAATAAAAACAGAACATTGGTAAAATATTATAAGTCAGATATTTGTTACTGTAAATCATGTCTGTACATTTTGAAAAACCTGGTAATTATACAGAAGAAGTACTCAATTTAGTGCAAAAAAAAGTAGATGAGCAAAAAATCCAGCAAGTTATAGTTGCAACAACCAAAGGTAATACTGCTCTAAAAGCTGTTGCTTCCCTAAAAAATTGTAAGATTGTCATTGTCACACATCAAGCGGGTTTTAAGGAACCAGGAGAAATGGAGATTGAAGATAGTATAATCAAGGAGATTGAAGCTAAAGGCATAAAAGTTGTAACAGCGACACATGCACTTGCGGGGATTGATCGAGCTATAAGAAAGAAATTAGGAACATGGATGACTGTTGAAATAATGGCTCAAACACTCAAAATATTTGGGCAAGGAACAAAAGTGTGTGCGGAGATTGTAGCAATGGCTGCTGATGCCGGTGCAATCTCTCTGGATAATGTTATTGCTGTAGGAGGAACGGGTAGAGGTGCTGACACAGCTTGGGTTATCAAACCAGTTCACACTCACAATTTTTTTAACATGAAATTAATAGAACTAATATGTAAACCTAAAAACAGCTAAGTGTGATGATAATGATTTTTGATCCAACACAACTTAATTGGGTATTTGTTGTTGTGTCACTCATCGTCGTTTTTCTTACGCTGGGTTCAGTTTATCTATTTGCTTATCTTGATTATGAACGATGGCAAGTTAGAAAACTAAGTCACATGATATTGCATGCAGTTCTAGCTTTCTTTCCTTATTTCATAGACAATTTATTCGATATTATAATTACCTTAAGCATAACATTGGTTTTACTTCTTGTACTCTCTTTAATACCTCAAATACAATTTATTCCAAAGATTATTGAAAAATGTACAAGGGAAGGGGATAGCAATATGCAAATGGTCATAAATTCTACTATAACTAGTATAGCTGTCTTACTAATTTACGTGCTTAATTTAGATAGACCATATGTATTTACAGCAGCTTTCCTATCGGTAAGTTTGGGTGATGGTCTTGGTGAAATGATAGGGAGACCATATGGAAAGATAAAATATCATATTTTTGAAGAACGTTCCTTAGAAGGAACTATTGCGGTGTTTGTTGGAACAGCGGTTAGTATTTTTGTAGCTTTAGCTATTAACAAGATGCTAGCAGTGGATATATGGTGGAAAATAATTGTAGTTGCTCTACTAGGTACAATCGTTGAAGCATGTAACTACAGATTCATGGATAATGTCACATTACCTGCTATAGTTGCACTAATGATGTACTTGCTATTCGAACTACCTTTTTAACCAATATTTTATAATCAAATGGTTACATTGAGTGCTGTAGATGTGCTATGATGTTTGACCCTACTCAGGTGGATTGGATAATCGTTGTTGTATTTGTCCCCCTTTTTTATCTCTCATTTTGGTTGCCCTTCATACTAAAACGACTAAAATTTCCAGGGTGGCTTACAAGAAAGAGCAGTCACATTTTAGTGAACGTATCCGTAGCACTTCTCTCCTTCTGGATGACAAACCTTTTTGATTTCATTATAACATTCTTCACACTACTAGCTATAGTCATAATCACTTCATATATTCCTCAAATAAAGATGATGACAAGAGTTTACGAGGGAAATTTAAGGGAAGAGGAAAAATCAATATTCTTCACAATAAGCACAGTTCTATGTATTGTAACTTTATGGACTGTAATGTTTGTTTTTCATGATTCGAAGTACATTATCATGGCAGCTTATCTTGCCCTAGCCATAGGAGATGGTGCAGGAGAGATGATAGGGAAACCATTAGGCAGGATTAAGTATAAAGTATTTGTAGAAAAAAGTCTTGAGGGCACAATTGCAGTTTTTGTTGGTATAGCAATTAGCATTGCTATTTCTTTTGCAGTTTATGACATTGTGTTTATCCCTAATATATGGAAAATATTTGTCATCGCACTAATTGGAACTGGAGCTGAAGCTTTAACTTATGTTGGGCTAGATAATTCAACTGTTCCATTATCAGTAGCTGTTTCGCTATGTCTCTTAATGCTAATTTGATGTCTTTTCAGCAGATAGAAGATATGTTCCTTTTGTTAACCTCTTCCAATTAACTGAGAAACCTATTTCTTGACATTGATTTGTCAATTCTTGGGGAGAGAAAAACACACTACCAAAACGCAATATTTTTTCGAAAATAAATAGAAAGATATTGCCGATATATTTCCTATCATAATCTCGTATAATCAATTTACCATTTTCTTTTAGAACCAAATGACTCTCTTGAAGAGTTTCTTTCTGTTTACGAATATGGTGGAGAACATCGTTAACGAATATCTGCTTGATAGTGTTTTCACGAAATGGCATAGAATCGCCTGTACCTTGAACTAAGAGTAGATTGCGTGACTTATTTTGAGCTTGCTTAATCATCTCAAAAGAACGATCAAGTACAAGACATTCATTGACATAGTTTAAAAATAAAGTTGCTACTCTTCCTGTTCCTCCCCCTAAATCCACGAGTAACTCCTCCTTAGGGTATGTAAAACCGTCTATAATCTTCTCTAAATCGAACCCTCTTATGATGTGGTCATATCGTCCTGCTATTCGTGAAAAGAGATCCATTAGAAGAAAAGAAAAACACTATTTTAAAAAGAATAGGAAAAGACGAAAAATCTTAACTATCTTCTTCGTCCATTGTTGGCCAAGATTCTTCCTTGTACCAGTAAGGTTTGCGAATCCTTCCAAACGCATTATGAGCCGCTATTGCTCCTTGTGCTACAGCAATAACTATTAACTGGTATTGTGTTGCAATATCACCGATAGCAAAAATCCCTTCAATATTGGTTCGCATTTCTTTATCAACTTTAATGTGTTTACCTTCGGTTTTAAGACCAATATCGTCAAAGACTTCTAAGTTTGTAGACATACCAACAGCTAAAACACACTTATCTATGTCTATCTCTCTTTTCATGTGAGTATTAACATCTTGTAAGATCGCTTTCTCTAAGAGTTTATCTCCTTTAAGTTCAGCAATTTGATGTTCGTAAATAATTTCTGCTAAGTTGTCATCAACAATTTGCTTAACTTTTGTTTCTGCTGCTCTGAAACTATCTCTTCTGTGGACGAGATATATTTTTTTAGCAATATCAGCTATCATGTGCACAGCATCTATAGCAGTATCTCCACCACCAACAACTAGAACTTCGGAACCTTTGAAACGGTCAGGGTCTGTAACAAAGTTATAAACGCCTTTATCTTTTATCTTGAACTTTCTCTCACCAGTTATTCCTAATTCTGCTGGTCTAGAACCTGTTGCAATAACAATACTTCTAAAATTATATCTTCCCTCATTAGTAATAATAGTAATTACATCATTTTCTTTATCAACATTGATAACTCTCTCATTTCTAATTTCAGCTTGTACTTCACGAGCTTGTATGATAAACTCGTCAATTAATCTTTTACTTAGGATACTTGGGGTTCCAGGGTAGTTTTCCAGAATTTTACGTCCATAAAGAGTAGTTACAATACCACCAAGACGCCCACCTTCAAAAACTGTAACTTTAAGACCTTTGTAAGCAGCTATGATGGCAGCTCCTAACCCACCAACTCCACCACCTATAATTCCTAAATCACCATAATAAACATCATCTGACATATTAACCGGAGAACATAACTCACTAATATTTGTTTTGCATACGGCATTAGTTCAAAAACTAGCTTAATGTCTTCAAAACATAGTCCTTAGCTATCATCAAAGCTTTACAATCATCGGAATTATAAGATATGGCTTTTTCCAAAGATTTTACATCATTTCGTAGGTACCAATTGTCAAAGAGAATGATACTTGTTGCACCATCAGTTAGAGGTTCATTCCATTGAAATCCTAACCAATTTGCAACATCTTTTAACGTGTAAGTATAAATAGGGAGAATAATTTTTTCCTTGAAAATATCAAAGAGATCTAGTGAATGATTTTGAATTTTGTGTACTGTATTTCTAGGAAGATTGTATTTATTTACAAGATTTGTAAAATATTGAGGTTCAGCAGCCGACCAGTGATAAAGGGTATAGTCATCTCCTATGTTTGAAACAAAATCTAAAAACGCTACAATCATTTCTTTTTCTTCTTCAGGAGAATTAGCTAAAAACGATTTGTATTCAACATCACCATTTTTTCTAATCATACAGCCTATAATCCAAACAAAATCATGATGAGATGAACCTTCAACATCCACAAACAACTCTATTGGTGATGTAGGAAAAGACATTTTTTTTCTAATTATAGCTTTTTTATCCATTAAGGATTTAGCCTGCAATTGAAAATATTCCAGATCTTTTGTAAGAATATCCTCATCTTTCAAAGTAGAAAGATCAGCTGTAGCTAGTGAAGGAATATCAGTAATATCATGAGAAAACAAGACTTTCTTTACTCTCTTTCCAATACCACTTACTAAAGTTAAATCAAGAGTGTCAGCTGCAAGGTTTCGACAATAGTATCTCCACTCACATACCCTGCACCCCCTTGTATAATTTGGAGATATTGATTGTTCTCCAGATTTGAGCTTATAGATTAATGGAAGATCAGAAATCAGTTCAGAAAGATAATTTTCAACATAATATTCAGTATCACCGTCTTTTGACCGTATAATGAAATAATTAACAGGACTATCATAAAATTCAGATAAGATATAAGTTGCAAAAGTACCTTCCATCATCAAAGGTTTTCTTGCACGAGCATTGCTTCGAAAGAATATTGGAACATAGATTGAAGAATCAGAAGAGTTAATGTTGGTTTTTTCTAACTTGTCAACTTTTGAAGCATAACTTCTATTCCCAATCCAACTTTGATTAATGACACGTTTCGCATTATCTATTGCTATGCAAGTGCTCTTAATTCTGCTTGCAATTTGTTTAAATGTTAATTCTTTACTCTGACTATCACGCTTGCGTGTCTTCAAAATAGGGTGCACACTCATTTCATCCTCAGGACCATGATAGCTTAGGTAGAGTAGCATAGAACATTTGTAGAACAAGCGGATGTCATAGTGAGTAATAAGCATTGTAGAAGGAAAAAAGTTAGCAATCTTAAAAGATTTGCAAATAAGAGAAAAATCAAAGGTTCTTCATCATCTTATCAATACCAGGTTCAACTCCTTGTAGAACCATATAACCTCTAGGTCCTTCTCTAGTTGTAATCTCTCCTGCAATATTTGTGAGCATGATATCTCTTACTTCATCTACATTTCTAGTATGACCTAAAGCCCAACTCAGTTTTGTGTAAGCTGCTGATGGTAACATGTTTTCACCTTCTATGACGCCTCGTGCTAGCATGTCTCTCCCTGTCTCATAAACTCTCAATTGGGCGAAACCGAACAGAGGTTCTACAACCATAATAACAGGAATTTCTTCTTCCTGACATCTTTCTAAAGCAGGATAGATATCTGTTCCAACATGTCCTAAACCAGTTCCTATCATTACAACTCCGTGATAACCAAGATCAACCATAGATTCCAACATATCAGGATTCATTCCTGGATAGAAATACAGCATCCCCACACGAGAATCTGTCTTTGTATCTAGATAGAAATCTTCTTTGGGCTTGCGAGGAGAAATATCATCTTTGAACCATGTAACTCCAACATCATCAATTTTACCTAAGGGGATATCTGATAAAGTTCTAAAGGTATCACGTCTAGCGGAATGCATTTTTCTGCATCTAGTAGCTCGATGAATTAGATTGTAACTGTCACTGGGAGTACCATGCATAGCAATTACAACCTCTCCAAAGTTTTCATAACCAGAAAGCTGAGCAGCATACAATATGTTTCTAGGTCCATCAGAAGAGGGGCGATCAGAGCTTCTTTGACTACCAACCAATACAACAGGAACAGGTAAGTTTCGGAGGAAAAAGGATAAAGCACAACCTGTTACACACATAGTATCGGTTCCGTGACCGATAATTATCCCATCTGCGCCTGATTCTATCTCTTTAGCGATAGCTTCAGCTGTTTTAACCCAATACTCTGGTCTGAAATTTTCACTCAAGATCTGGTAAAGTGTTTTTGGGGTCAGATTAACAGTTGAAATTAGTTCAGGAACTGCAGAAAATAGTTCATCTGGAGTAAAAGCAGGAAGGACAGCACCAGTTCTGTAATCCAACCTCGATGCAACTGTTCCACCAGTGCCCAGAAGAGTTACATTAGGCAAATCCTTCTTAAATTTCACTTCAATATGAGGTAGTTCATAGTTTCCTTTATGAAATCCTATTTCCTTAATGGTTGCTTCTTCATCAATTAAGACACCCAAATTGTAACCTGTATCAACTTTCAATGTAACATAATCATCATCAGTATGTTGACTCCGAGGTAGTAGTAATCCTTCATATTCTGCATCACCTTTCTTAATAATAACTTTACTCCAAGTTCTGATTTTATCTTTAATCAATCTTTCACGCAATGCTCCTCTGTAACCTTCAGGTTCGCCATTACCATTATTACTCATCTTAACCATCCTCCTTTACAAAAATCATTTGTCTAATTTTCTCAGCCAACACTTTACCCTCAAAATGGTAACTAAGTTCCTTTAGAACTTCTCCTGTAATCTTGCTTAGAATCAAATCTTGATATTCTTTAAACTCTTGAATTTTGTTTAAATCATATTTGTCAATCTTTGATTGGATTATCATTTCTACTTTCTCATCAGAAATTTCAGGCAAATCAAATTTTTCCTTAATCTGCTCTTCTGTTGATTTAGGATTTTCAATCAGATACTTCAGAACTAACTCAACTTGCTCTTTGAAAATAATTTTTTTAGATAAAACACTTGCAAGTTTATCAATCATTTCAGTTGTTAGAAGGAGATTCTTTCTCCTGGTAGCTCTAGGCAGGATGATAAGAAGTTTATAAGAGAGATTGCCATCTAACTGCAATTGTTCAGTATATTCGATGAATTTTGCTAATTTTTCATCTCTAATTAATAAGTCGACATGGTGGTGATTGAAACCATACTTCTCATGTAGTTCATCAAAAACTTCCCATGGTTTCTTGCCAATGTTCTTCGTCAATTCTTTAATTCTATCTAAGGAAATAACAATGGGTGGGGTATCTGTATCAGGATAAATACGGTCTTTTCCATGAATCACTCTCAAGAACTCTGAGTTACCATTGGGCAGAAATCTTCTAGTCTCTTGAGGTACACCGTCAATTGCCATCTTTACACGTTCAACTATTTTCTTCATTGCGTGCAGAGCTCGCTTTTCTGGTCCTTTAACTACGATGAAGGCATCGTTTTCCTTTGGATTAAGAACCTTACAGATCTTGGAATACAGATCGTGATTTATTGTCATGTCACTGGGATAATCGGAATTTGCTCTTAACGCACCATCTTCAATTTCATCACTATGGAATTGATTCTTTCTAGGGATGCCTGTTATCAGCATACTTTTTTCGAATATCTCAAGACCAAAATCCTTGTTGGGTTGCACCTCAATTCCAAAAAGACCCTTCATTTTTAGAAAAATTGTTGCATAAACCTTCTCATCAGTATCAAACAATTGTGATATATCCACATAAGTGTGTTCAAAATCCTCCTTCTTTATACCACGTTGTAACATCGTATTTTTTATTTCTATGAGCGCATGTTGTCTTACTACTTCATGACGACACATTATGTCAAACTTTCCTAAATCTTGAACTCCCTTAAGTTCTACTCGATCGCCTCCAGCGATGCTTATGTTAACATCTTGTCTGGCAGCACCACTCCCTCTTCTACCAATCTTACTTATTCTTAATACACGACCAATTTGCTTGGCAGTTTCTAGAAGTTCTTCAGGATTATCTACATCCATATATTCTGTAATGATTTCTGTTAATGGAACCCCTAATCGATCTAAGTTGTAATAGACAGTTCTATTGGAAGTATCTTCCCAATTAACCCGTCTAGCAGCATCTTCCTCAATATGAACGTTGGTAATTCGAACTTTCTTACCGTTAACTGGAACCCATCCATCTCTTGCACAGATGAAAGTTCGTTGGAAACCTGTTGTAATAGATCCATCGAGATATTGTTTTCTGTTAACAACTATTTCTTCAGCAAAAGCTGTACAGTCAAAATATGCAGCAAGAATAAAACCCTTTTCCATCATTTCCATATCTGGGAAGAAAGGAGGTGTTTCATCCATATCATAGGTGCATGTGTTTCTTTCATTAGCAAGATAAATGACCTTGTAACCTTTCTCAAATTCTACAAGCATACCAGGATCAAAATCTCCCATCTCACCTAATACAGGACGAAAATAGCGATAGAAACTATAATCCATATTTTCAGGATCTTCTTCAAGAATAGGGGGGCA
>DAOVRE010000095.1 GCA_030628305.1 Candidatus Heimdallarchaeota archaeon
ATTGCATTATTAGCAGCAGTCGTTACAACCATTGTATCGCAAACAACGAATGAGTTGTCCTCAACAGCAGACGATATAGATGAGTTTGCAGAAAAAAATTCAAAAACATAATTTTAATAACTCCAGTGAAAAAGCATACATAGAATGTCTGAATTTATGGTGAAAACAGTAAACTTGTCAAAAGATTTCAAAATGACAAGAGCTGTTGATAGAGTAAATATTGAGATTCCAAAAAAGTCAATCTATGCGCTTCTAGGACCAAATGGGGCTGGTAAAACTACAACAATACGAATGATATTAGGTTTGCTAAAACCATCAGCAGGAAATGTTTATGTTAACGGATTTAATGTTTCTGAGAATCCAAAGTCGATTAGAGGTCAAATAGGTCTCTTACCACAATTTTCAGCTGCATATTATGATTTAACACCTCTTCAAAATATCAAATTCATATTGGAATTAAACAATTTAACATTTGAAGACGTAGATGTTAAAATAACTGACTATTTTGAGAAGTTGGATATCAAACCAAGCTTACTTCATAAACCATTTACGAAATTATCTGGTGGTGAACAAAGAGCGATTTCTTTTGTCATGGCAGTAATAACTGACAAAGAATTTCTAATTATGGATGAACCCACCTCTGGTCTAGATATTGCTCGAGCTAAGTATATTCGATCGATAATAAAAGATCTCGTTGAAAAAGAAGGAAAAACAATTTTATTGTCTTCTCACATTGTTTCAGATCTCGAAGAATTAGCAGAATACTGTGGTATCTTAAAAGAAGGCAGTTTAGTTTTCCAAGGTGACAAAGAAGCGATAATTAATACTTACTCGCCTGAAACTAAGGACTTTGAGGCTGCGATTGTTAACGCTTTCCAAGCTCCTGTCGGTAGTAAATCTATCTCTCCTGAGGTGTTAAAATGAAGGAGGACAAATTTCATCTAAATCAGCTTAAAGCTCTTCTCAAAAAGGATATCTCGTTACTGTTTCGAAAAAAAGTAGCAATATTCATCTTTGGAGGACCTTTCATCCTAATGTTTATACTCATTGGTTTGCCCGCATTATTTGGCTCTCAAAGTGCCATTATTCTTCTAGTTCATAGTGAAGACATAGGGTATTTAGATACAAATATTGGTGAATCAATCGTCGGCAATATTTCTCTATATTTTGATTCAGATGAAACCATAGAGATACAAGTAACTGATAATCTCACCGAGGTTTTGTATACACCAGAATTAGGTTATTATATCCCGACTAACTTTTCAGAACTAGCTTTCACAGGTATACCAGTAACATTCACTATTGATGCAACATTATCACCTTACACTTCATCAATATTTAGTGTTTTACAAGCAATTGCTAGTAATGTGATGGTTACATATCTTGCAAATAGAACAATCCCCCCACTTCAAAACTACGAACTTCCCCCCGAGTCTTTGCCAGAGGAACAGATTCTTGGACCCAAAGCAGCTGCAATTGCAATGCCATTAAGTTACATGATATTTCTGCTAATTGCTATGAATTCTGGATCATACTCACTTATAGGTTTTGCAAGAGAAAAACGTATGAGGACAATGGAGATTCTATTGTCTTATACACACAATCACAGTTATCTAGTAATCTCTAAAGTCATAACTGGGTTGGTAGCATCTCTAGGGTCAACTTTATCTTATGTTCTAGGTATTCTTGTAGGAACCCAGTTGTCTGGAAGCAACACAAGTGGTTTGTTAGAGGTTTTTGGGTTAAATCTAGATGAATTAGGTGCTGGAGATATAATAGTTAGTCTAATCTTTGTAGTGATTGCGCTTCTTATTTCTACACTCTTAACAATGGCTGTTGATTGTAATTTGACTCGAGAAGCATCCGAAAGGGTTAGCCCTCTAATATCAATAGGATTAGCGATGTTCTTCTATTTCGTAGTTATGATGAACCCTTTTACAACTTCTTCAGCACTGTTAGTTAATCCATTTTATTGGTGTTATAGACTGGGTCTTCTTCTGATTGCAGGTGTGTTCAGCATGGAGATATTTCTTTATTCTGCTTTGATAATAGGGTTAGTAGCAATCTTGATTTTCCTCTCTACTAGAGGTATTCAAAAGGAAAAGAGTTTATATCTAGAGTAAAACTTTCTTCACTATCTACTTTTTTCTGCTTTTTTCTATATCAAGAATGAATTTTTTCATTTTCTTTGCTGTACCTCGACTGTGAGTTTCCTGAAAATTAATCAAGTTCTCAAAAATAGCGTTAGGGATTTTTTTTGAGATTTCAACACTTTGTTTATATGAATGCATTTTATCATTAGAAGCTGCGAAAATAAATACGGGGAATTTAAAATCTGAATAGTTAACATCAGATTGGTAATCGAATAATTCCAAGGCACAAGCTTTCATTCTTTTAGGAATTCCCGTCTCTAAATTTCGTTTGTTTAGATAGTACGTTCCTGGGTCATTTTTCATATCTGTTCTAAAATGCTTCAACATAAATTTCAGAAAAGGCAAAATAGGATAGTACAAAAAGGCAGGAGCAAACTTAAACAAAATTTTCATCCAACCTGAAAAACTAAACGTTTCAGCTGGGCTAATTAAGATCATCCCTTTCGGTGTTTCATAACCAGCTTTCAAATATAAAGCACCGATTTCTGCACCAAATGAATCTCCGAAAATATAGAAACCATCCTTGTTCAAATTATAATGATCAACTATCACATTCAAATCCTTAACAAAAAAATCAAAACTGTAATCAATTATCTTTTTAGAATGCTTTGCAGTGTTTTTTTCTCTAGTTTCAATGTGATAAATATTAGCAATTTTAGATAGTTCATGATCAGAACTTAACCATCCTATGAAATGTGAGCACAACCCTGGAACGACTACTACGTTAATTTTGCTCTCTTTTTGTTCACTAGGAATTTTGAAAATTCTTAGCAAGATTCCTTCTTCTACTTTTACATAATCAATTTCAAGCCATGGAAAAATAGAGTAATCTATTTCGTTGATATTAGACAACTGAAAACTATCTATTTTTTCTTCAAGCATTATATTTTGTTAGGCTTACTTTATTTATAAAAGTTGCAGTTTAGCGGGTAGCTAACAAAAGGAATAGTAAAAGAAAACTAGAGGAAATGATAAATCAGAAAATAATCAATTACAACGGTTAGAAGTTGTACTAAAAGTACTAGACCGACTACATAGAGATATTGTTTTCTGAAAGCTGACAGTTCATTAATTGTTAAATCTGAAGCTTCCTGAGGTTCTGATTTATTTCTATATCGGGTTGCATATACTACCAAGATGACTGTTATAACAATATAAACAGCTGTTAAGATATAATCTCTTGTTTCTATTTCTCGTGCAAAGAATCTCCATACATTAAAAATTACAGCAGAAATAAATAAAGAGAAACCTATTGTCAAAGGAAACACATACATTTTATTTTGTTCTTCCCAATACGAAAAAACATCATTCTTGCAAAGAGGACATTGTAGTTGTTTTTGAACAGATTTCTTAGTTGTAAGTTGTAGAAAAGAGACCTGTTTTTTACATGTTGTACAATACTGTCTTCTTTGTAAAAACTTCATAGAGGCTGTTCAGTATCTAGTAATTTAACCTTTTCGACATCACTTTCTTCTTTGAATTTCTTCTTCTCATTAATTGACAATAATAATGTAGGAATAACTGATAGAAGTCTGATTGAAGCTATAATTAGAAAAGATATCTTTAGAGCAGATGCAGGAGAAAAACTTCTTAGAAAACCATCATACAAGAATCCTCCTACAAATGCACCAAAGAAGGAAATAATACCTGTCATCAAATTATATGCTCCGGAATAGGCTCCTTTAGTTTCCTCCTTAGACATATGAAGAACTTCTGAGCTTAGGGCAACTGTTAATAATCCGTTACCAAAACCTCCAAATAAATTGGCTATTAAAATTATGGTCCAAGTATGAGTATATGCAAAAACTATTGGAACAATACAAAACGAGATAAAACTAAGAGCTAGTGTAAACCTTCTCCCAATTTTATCTGCTATAAATCCACTTATCCACTGTCCTAGAGCAATACATGTTGCAAATACTACAGACATAATTGCTAATTGTGTATTAGTTGGATTTACACTAGCAGTAATAATTGGTGCTAACGGCCATAGAAAACTCATTGAAAACCACCAAATTAAGGTTGTGCCTGAGAATATCATGAATTTCTTATCCCTCATTGGTTCCCAAAATGAAGATTTATTCACCTTTCCTTTGTTAGAATTAGTTTCAGATAACAACATCGATAGAATTGCAGCCACAGCAAAGAATAATGCACCAATAAGAATCATAACTCGATATTTTTTCAAGATATCAAAAGGCAAGAAATCTGTTAAGAACCCTAACAATAGCAATATCATTGAGGATAAAAATGATCCAATCATACTAATCTGGCTGATTATCTTTGTTCTCGTTTTTTTTGTTGAAACATCACCTAGAAGAGCATTCCATGTGGGAATAACCATACTTGCGCCTAGTGAGTATATTGCTATAGTTATCATGAAAACAATTGGTGATGTCAGTTGCGATATCACCGCTGTTGTTATGGATGCAATTATGAACCCAATAATCAAGATGATTTTTCTTCCAATCTTATCTGACAACTTTCCGAAAAACGTTTGTAATAATGCTGACCCTAGATTCTGTATTGCTGTAATGAAAGCCATCATTATTGCTGTTGCTCCAATTCCAACAGCCAGAATAGTAGCATAGTTAAAGTAGAAGGTCACTCCTCCAGTATTTGCAACAGCTAAAGCTCTTACAATTATTTTTTGCTTCAATGTTGCTGGTTTTGAGCTTTCAGGTTCTTCGTTTGCTTGTTTCAAGGGTGTCTTTGACCAATCATTGTATTCGTTTAAAAATATACTTTATCTTGCTTAAATTCTATATTTGTTAAATAAAATCCATGCCTGTGAAATCTATAGTTTTTGACTAAATTAACAGTGCTTACAGAAACTTTAAAAACATTCTTCCTTCATCGATGATTAAATAAGGCAGCTACTTGAGGTAATGAATTTATGAAAATTTCAAAAAAATGGTTAAATCTATTCTTAGCTGTATTTGTTATTGGTTTGCTTAATGTCAACACTCTTCTAAGTGCAGATAACAACTTAAAATTTGCCCCACCAGTTACTGGTCCGTGGGTAATTGATGACCAACAAATCATTGACAATGAAAACATTATAATCAACGGTTCAATTAGTATTTTAGCAACAGGTGAATTATCTATTATTGATTCAACTGTCACCTTCGCTGTTAATGAAACATCTATTTTAGATGTAAGTGTAGCTGGTTCTCTAATTATTGAAAACAGCACTCTTACAGTTTCAAACACACTTTATAATTTCACGATAACAGCACTTGCAGGGTCTTCAATACAAATCACCGATAGTGTGATTAATTATCTAATGTTTTCTAGTGAAGAATCAGATTTACAGATAGAAAATAGTGATTTTACTTCTTACAAACAATTCGATATTATTGATTCCCCATATGTTTCTATTGTTGGGACCGACTTCCTTTCAGGAAGTGCAGTTTTCACCTCATATGGTGCAGATATAATCAATCTAATCGGAAATACAATAGAGGAAAAAGGATTTGAGATATTTAATGCTGTTAACGCAACAGTAGAGTACAATAATTTCTTATTGCATACTGATTTTGCTTTATATGTCGATAACGGAGCAAATGTGATTATTTCCCATAATACTTTCACAAATTCAATATCAGGATTAAAGGTTGAAGGAGTAGATGCAGTAATTTACAATAATACCTTTGATGATTTAGAAACAGCTATGTTGCTCTATATAGCACATAAAAGTATAATTACAGAAAATATTTTTACTGTTGTTTCTGACACATGTATGGAGTTAGATAATTCAGATAACTTAATCATTGAAAACAATCAATTTAACGATAGCAATGTTGCTATTTCGGGATATAGATCTACTTTAACAATAAATGACAATATTTTCTTCAATCTCGTAGATGGTATACAATTATCTTTTGCTGATTACTCAATCCTAAGCAATAACAATCTGACTGATATTGCAGAAACTGGGTTAGAACTTACTTCCACACGCAATTCAGATATTTCAGATAATTTCTTTATGAATGTAACTTCTGGTATAAACCTGGAAACTTGTAGAACTGGTCTTATTGATAATAATAATTTGAATTCAGTTCAAATAGGAATAAGTATTATATCTTCAAGAGAAATTGATATACTAGCAAATACCGTTGAGGATACAATTACTGGTTTCTACCTCGAACAAACAAAAGACGCTGTTCTAACCGCAAATGGAGCAATCAACGCTGTTTATGGCATATCACTATGGTCTATGAACGATGTGATTCTATCAAGTAA
>DAOVRE010000248.1 GCA_030628305.1 Candidatus Heimdallarchaeota archaeon
AAAGTACTCTGAGCTCTCTCTACTGACCAACCTAGATGTGAAGAAACCTTGGCTACTGACAACGATGGTAGACCTGTTGCTAATCGCAGTACGTTTTGAAAATCGGTTGACATCTCAATTGGTTTGAATCTAATTAATACATCTTCCTCTCCTATATCTACTCTCGGAGGAATGATCTCTTTTTCTTCTAATTTCTTTAACACATCCAGAATATCTCCAGCATCAACCTTCCAGTTAACTCTTGTTCCTTTGAAATAGTCTATGAGATTTGCAATTGTTATAGCTCCTCCGATATCATCTAATTCTTCATTACCTATTATTAACAACTCTCTTGCTAGTTTCTGTTTGAATTCGTCTTTGCCAAAAATTGTTGGTGCTTTAACTTTTCCAGCTGTACCAATAGTCTGAGGCATCCCAGCTCTTTTTCTAATCTCTAAAACTTTGTTTACAAGCATCCTAGACGCCATTAATTCCTTGTAATTCTTCTTTTCAATCTTCTCTATGCCTTTAGCAAGTACTTCTTGTTTGGACTCTTTGTCATCTTTTTGAGTTTTAACAAGATCATCGTCCATAGACTTGTAAGCATCAGAAAGTTGTGATCGAAAATCTGGTTTCTTTTTTCGATTTTCGTTTTCCTTTTCATCTGCCATTATTATCAAGTAAAAACTGACTATCATAATATAAAAGATTATTCAAATTAAGTTGAAATTAGTTAGGTAGAAATAAACCCTTATAAAACCTCAGCAACAGAGCTTTATCAATAAAAACAATTGATGACAAAAAACACACCAATTTTTATTACACATTTAAACGGTGAAAAAATGAACGATATAAATATAACAGCGTACGGTGCCACAGATTTTGTAGGAAGAAGTTCTTTTCTTATACACGATAGAGATCATAAAATACTTTTAGACTGTGGTTTAGAACTCGTACCAAAACAAAAAACAATAGCTCCAGTAGGAGTACACAATGTTGCACGAGAATTAGATTCTGTGCTTATAAGTCATGCTCATATTGATCATTCTGGATATACACCCAGATTATCAAAGGAGGGGTATAGAGGGAATTATTACATGACACAACCAACAAAAGACATATCTTACAGGTTGTGGTTAGATCATCTTAAGATAGAAGGAAGAAGACACTGGTCTGAATCCGATTTAGATAGAGTTTTTCATAAAATTAGCACTAAAGACTATAATAAAAAATTCAAGGTTGCCGATGGCGTAACTGCTGAATTTATTAATGCAGGACATATTCTTGGTGCAGCTCAGATATTATTAGATTGGGAAGGTCAACTTATCTTGTACACAGGAGATATTAACGATCGTGTTACTCCCATGTTTGATGGTTATGATTTGCCAAACGAAGAAGTAGATGTTCTTATAACTGAATCGACAAACGGAGACAGATATGTCCCTGAAAGGAAGAAAATAGATGTAGGATTAAGACTAATTGCAAAACAAGTAGCAGAACAAGGTAATAAGATGCTTTTACCCTCTTTTGCTGTTGGTAGATCACAAGAAACACTGATCACGCTTGCTTTAGATGAAGACTTAGATGACATCCCCATTTACATTGATGGGATGATAGTTACAATGAACATGATAACAGAACACTATCTTAGCGAGAAATGGGTATCAAAAGGTTTCTTAGACAACCTTAAAGATGCTGGATTAAGCTCTCCTTTTGAAAAACAGAATATGATTCCTGTAAAATCAATATCAGAACGAACTCATCAGTCAAGGAAATATCTTGCAGGAAGTAAAGAAGGTTCTATAATTGTAACGACTTCAGGAATGATTGAAGGAGGACCAATTCACACATATCTAGATTTGCTAGGTTCAGATGAAAATAATGTTATGGGTTTCTCAGGTTATCAAGTAGAGGGAACAACAGGTAGGAAAATCTATGATGGAGCATCAAATGTAACTTTGTTTGAAGACTATGGAAGAAAGAAAGTTGTTGATCTTAACCTAAAAGTCATGAAGTTCCCCTATTCTGGACATACTTCAGTTGACGGATTGAAACAAATTATGGGTGATTCTGGAGCCAAAAACATCTTTCTTGTTCATGGTGATAAAAGAAATCAAAAATACATTATGGAATATGTTAAGGATGTAGCAAAACCTAACTTAATTAAGGAGAATGAACCAACACGCCTAATAGGTGTATAAATGCAATTAAACTCTCCTCCATATCTACAAATAGCACTAGATTTAATTTATGAAAGGGATGTTGACAGAATAGTATCTGAAATCCCTCAATCATCAAAGATTCTTCTAGAAGCAGGAACGCCTCTAATAAAAAGTCTAGGGATATCTGTTGTTAAGAAATTAAAAAAATACCACCCTAAAGCATATATTGTTGCTGATATGAAGACTTTAGATGTTGGTGAAATTGAGGTATTTATCGCAGAAACTCAAAAAGCAAATGCGGTAGCTATTAGCGGGTTAGCTTCAATAGAAACAATCGAGTCTTCTCTAAGAGCAGGAAAATCAATGAATATTGATATCATTCTAGATCTGATGAATATTGAAGATCCAATTCAATTGTTAGAGAAGCTAACAAGGATACCAGAAATAATCTTGTTTCATAGAGGAATAGATCAAGAAGGGAATATGGAGCATCCTTGGGAAATTATAGCAGAAATTAAGAGTAAATATGAGAAAACTCTTGTTGCTGTAGCAGGAGGATTAAATCTTCAAACTAGTTCTAAAGCTCTCAACAATGGAGCAGACATCATTGTTATTGGTAGGGCAATAACACAATCAAAAGATATTTCGCAATCAGTTAAGGAGTTTTTGGATCTTTTACATTAGATTAAAATTCATGAACTGTCCCTTTTTCCCTTATCCTATTGTATATTTTTTTGTAAGTTAAATTGAATAGAAATATGATGAGTGCTGAACTTACTAATAGCGCCATAATAGCAATCCATACTATCTCTGAAGTTATCATTCCATTACCAAATAAACACAATCGACATGCTCTAACAGCTATAGTCATTGGAGAAAAATAAGCTATTACTTGTAACCATTGAGGAAACAGATCTAACGGAAAAAGACTGCCGCTGAGGAGATGAATTAAACCTACTACAACCATAGCTATCTCTCTCCCTCTTTTTACTAGGATTGTGAAGTTTGCTGCTAGAAGAGATAAAGAGAAGAAAAAGATGAGAATGCAGATTAATAGCAATAATAGAGCAAGTAGCGAACTCCAAGAAATGTTGAATCCAATGAAAAGAGGAAAGATTAGAAATACAGGAACATAATGAACTATCG
The DNA here is from genome assembly GCA_030628305.1 of Candidatus Heimdallarchaeota archaeon. Next base: position 3,288 of record DAOVRE010000248.1, read on the forward strand.
AAATTACTAACCCATATACAACTTCAAATGAGATTTCTGAAACAAAATATCTTTTTAAACCAAAAGGTAAACACGATAGAGTTTCAAATGTTCCTTGTCTCATCTCACTAGTGAAACTATTCATTGATTTCATCATAATTTTTGTTGAAATATCAACTAGTATTGCCCCAGCAAAGATGAATGAAACACTGCTTACAGCATATCCATCTTGTGCAATTGTATTCTGAGGAACAAGAAGAGAGACATAGTAAAAGAGTGAAGCTGCAATAAATGTGTTCACAAAACCAACAATTATTGTGAATTTATATTGCCATAATATCTTAATATTACGAATAAACACAGCTTTCAATCCGCTAT
>DAOVRE010000222.1 GCA_030628305.1 Candidatus Heimdallarchaeota archaeon
AGATAAATTCAAAGGAACATGGGTTGAATTCATTGACAATCCCCCCCCGAAACATTTAACATTTTTATATAAACCAGATATTATTACTCTTAGAAAATTACTCCCAACAAGTACAGTAATAGGATTTGCATAAACAAAAGGAAAGAATTCACATGAATAATTATGCTATAACAAAAAAGAATCATCTTAGAAGGATTGAAAAGATACATGAGTTTCAAGAAAGCACTAATCTAGGTTCTATGATTTTCTTTAGTCCATTATCAATTTATTACTTAACAGGATACCATTTTATCCCAACTGAAAGACCTATTGCATTTGTTTTACCTCATCATGATGAACCATGGTTTTTCGTCCCCAGATTAGAACAAGAACATCTAATAGAGAAAATTCCTTGGGTAGGAAGAGAACTATATTTTGAATATCCTGATATGACCCACCCGGCAAAGTTGTTTATTGAAAGCTTAAAGGAACATAAGATTTTAGACAACAAAGTTGGAATGGAATCAACAACATTCTCTGCTTATTGGGGGTATAGTGGTCCTCTGTTGTCTGATTTGATAGCAAAAGAAACTTCGTACAATATCCATTCCTCATTAATACCAGAAATGAGAAAAATCAAGGATGAAGAAGAACTTAGACTGATAAGGATTTCTGCAAAGTATGGTGATTTAGCTCATCAACTTCTACAAAAATATACTGAAGAGGGTAGAAATGAGGTAGAAGTATCACTTCAAGCTTGTGTTGAAGCATCAAAGCAGATGATGGACGATTTGAAAGGTTTCATCCCGCGAGGATTACTCCCTGCTCATGCAGGATACAGAGGTCAGATAGGAGAGTGGTCCGCAATACCACATTCTGTAATTGAAAAAGCAATTTTCAAAAAAGGTGATGTCTTGGTTACAGGAGCAGCAGCTAATGTTTCTGGATATCTTTCAGAGCTGGAGAGAACTATGTTTATTGGGGCTCCTTCTGAAAAACAGAGAAGATATTTTGATGTAATGAAAAAAGCCCAAGATGCTGCGTTAGAAGCATTCAAACCTGGAATCCCTTGCAGTGAAGTGGACAAAGCATCTGTAAATGTGTTCAAAGAAGCAGGTATGAAACATTTAACTCAACATCACACTGGACACGCAATTGGAATGGAAGGACATGAAGCTCCATTCCTCGACATTGGTGTTGATGAGATAATTCAACCTGGTATGGTTTTTACATGTGAACCTGGAATTTATGAGTATAAGTTTGGCGGATTTCGTCATTCAGATACAGTCATCATAACAGATGATGGTTCAGATTTAATTACTCCATATCCGAGAGAATTGGAACCTCTAATAATCTAGGCTTATCTTTTGAGAGATGTAACAATCCATAAAATGGTTGTTCTCTCACTTGTTTTTTGTTTTTGTTAAAATGTGTATTTTATTGTTATCAACAAAAATAGTTTCTTCAGCTTGTGTAACGGGCGCTCCTGTGCTTTCAATAAGGATAGGATACCCATGTACAATATTTCGATTAATGAGTTCTTCAATAGTATCTTCTACTTCCTCAACTGAGAAACCTTCATTGAAAAGCCATCTGGGTGAAAAAGGAAGTTTATGAAAATTGTTGCTAATGTATTGGTATCCTTCCCTAGTCTTTTTAGAAAATGTTTCTATGTTTGCTTCTCGGAATTGTCTAAATATAGTCATATCACTATGATCCTTAACCCTTCCTCTTCCTGTTGTAACAAAAGGTTCAACTGCGTATGCTTTTCCTGCTTTGAAGGTCTGTGTTTTGTCTCTCAATCTTTTTGGAATCTTATAATTTGGGATTGATAGTCCAGCGTGCAAAGAATATTTAGCTAATGAATGCCCACTCAGATTGACTATAGGTTTGAATCCTTCTTTGATAATTGTTTTTTCAACAATCTCACCCACTTCATAAACTGTAGTTCCAGGCTTAATTATTGCTAGAGCCTTATCTAAGGCTTTTCTAGCCAGTTGTCTCATTTGCTCCCATTTCTCGTCAAAAACAATGGTCCTTGCAGCATCTGTAATGTATCCATTGACTTGTACTCCAGCATCAATTTTTACTATAGAATTTTCTGGAATGACCAAATCATCGAAAATTACAGGTGAATAATGAGCAGCAATTTCATTAATAGAAATATTAACAGGAAAAGCTGGTTGTGCTGAATTTTTACGGATTAGATTTTCAACTTTATCTGCAATATCTATCAGTTTTACACCTGGTTTGGTAATTGACAAAGCATACTCTAATGATTGAGCAAGTATTTGACCTGATTTTTTATATTGTAAGATTTGTTCTTTCATCAATATACTCAGTCTCCAATTAGTTGATTTCTATTTTTCATATATTGTTTTGGTTGTTACAGTTTTCTTGTTTTCATTTTCGCAAAAGTGGAATAAAGCATTCTACCAAGTTCCGTTAGAAGCAAGGTCGATTTTGTATTTCCTCTTTGACCATTAGATTCAAACAATCCGTAATCTCTGAATTTTGTCAGGTTCCACTTAATCATTGAAAATGTGAAATCTAATTTAAGCGATAAAATCTCAGCTAATTTATTCAAGGAAAAAGATCTCTTGTCTAGCTGTTTTATGGCTTCAGTGAAAATTAAATGTTGTTTGTCTTTCAGTATGTCAATAAGAAGAAACAAACTTTTGTTCAAAAGCTCATCCATTAAGAGCAAGTCATTTTCAAGCTCTAAAATCCTCTTCTGCGCAAAGATGATCCCTTCTTCTGTATTTTCGATTCTTTCCAGCTGTAATTCGGAAATTATTGCTGGCTTTAACAAAACGTTCACCTATTGTCATCTTTACACCTCTGTTGTTGAGTATATACATAAACACTTTAGATATTTTTATATGTTTCTAAATTTGATTAATAGTAGAGTTGTCACTTAACTAAAGCAAATATATGGTAACTGTATTTTTACACTTACACAGATTTTATAAGTGAAAAATTACATTAATGAAATTGAGTAAAGCGGTAGGATAATAATGACAAATGAAAAAAGCGAATTTCTGCAACCTTGCCAACCTGATGATTTTTATGGTTCAAGAGACATAATTAATAATTTCACAAATCAGATTGGTAAAATCAAACAACAGAAAGATAATATTCATTCGTTTTTGATTATAGGAGATGAAGGAACAGGTAAAAGTTCATTATTATCTAAACTATCCACGTCAATTTCCGGAAGAAATGACCTAGTTCATGTTGTAAAGCTGATTCCTGAAGAAGATGAACTCCTAAGTTTTTTCAAAATATGGAAGAATAAGATAGATGAATTATCACCTGATTGGCGTTCATTATTGGAAAAAGTAGGGAAAAAGAAACTAGGCGATGACCTCCCTCAATTAAATCAAACACTGAAAATTCCTTCCGAAAAGTCCTACACAGATCACTATGTTGACTTATTCTTCGATAGTCTTGATAAAATAAATGTAAAATTACAAGAAACAAACACGTTTCATTACTTCTTCTTTGATAATCTACAACTGTTTAAGATATTGGATTTACAAGAGTTTTATCCGATATTCTCGAGAATTGTAAAGGGTGTTAATGAACGAAAATACAATATCGTCATTGTTGCAACATTTAATGAAAAATATCTCTATGATTTTGATTATGAGAAGAACTTGACTAATGGTGCAAACATTGTAAAAATAGAGCCTTTAACTGCTTCAGAAGCAGAAATATATCTTAGACGAAAGGATCCAATGTTGATAAATAAGGGGATGTTAGAATTAATTACTAATAGCCACCGATCTTTTTTCGATTTGAATTTAGGTGTAGCTTTCATATCTTCTGACTTACAAATTGAAGATTTCGTTGAGAGGAATATACGAGCTTATTTTGAGTTAACAGATGATGAAGAAGCAGCTTTTATAGAAATGGCCTCTTATAATGAAAATGTTTTTCTCATCGAGCAGCTAACTGCTTATGTGTCACTGGACACACTTAAGAGTTTAGAAGAAAAAGGAATTTTATGGTTAGGATCACAACAT
>DAOVRE010000139.1 GCA_030628305.1 Candidatus Heimdallarchaeota archaeon
GTACTATATCGAGATCTGTCACTAGATTTACAACTTAAAAAGACAAAAAGAAAAAAGTATATTTATAAAGAGATGGAACATAGTTATTTTGTGAGAAAATGTCTTCGAGACCACAACGCAGAAGTTTGATTGGAAGTTATAGATATAGTGTCGTTATTAAACCAAATGAGAATGAATTTAGTGAGCAAATGACAGGTGTTCTTGATCTATATGATGGCAAACATGTAACACAGACACACAAATATTCTTCGTTTGATCAACTAGCCTCGATTATAATTAATTTCTGGGAAAAAATGCTTGGATCTGAGGTGAATATTCACCGTTTTGCCAACTGGTTAGCAGAATACTTCTCAGATATAGGTGTTTCTAATATAAATTTCTACCAACTCATAGAAATTGTTAGAAATTTGGGTAAAGGTGTCTCTTTACACTCTTCTGGTATGAAGATTAGAGAAACTAAAGTTGTTCCTGATCCTATTATACCAGCTTCAAGGAAAAAGGAGATGACTACTGACATTGAAAGCCTTATATCTCCAGCTACAGAAACTGTTAAACCAAGTGAACTATTCACGAAAAAAGAGACAGTTTCTCCTAGTGTGAAAATTATGCCTCCAGTGAAAGTAGAGGAAAAGGAACCTGAAGCACCACCTGTGAATACTTTACTGAAACCAAGTGAGGTAATAAAAAAGCGGGATACAATTTTTGAAGCAGAAGCAACTAAACCAGAAACTCCAAAGAAAGTTATGAGAGATCCTATTATCACACAACCCAGACCCAAAACAGAGAAGAAAGCTGAACCTGTTGATATACTCAAACCCACTCAATATCTAAAAGGTCAAGAAACAATAAATGCAGTAGCAGATACAATAATTAAACCAAGTTTACTGTCACATGAAAAAACCATTGAATCCACAAGAACTGAAACAAAAACAGCGAAACCTATTCAGCAACCATCCAAGAAAAAAGATGTAATAGAACAGAAACTAACTCCTCCTGTCAATGTGTTGTTAAAACCTTCAGATTACCTCAAAGATAAGGATGTTGTATTTGAAAAAGTTGAACATCTGATGAAACCAAGTGAACTTATCAGAAATAAATCTGATGCTTTTATTCATCCTGAAAGAAAAATAGATCCTGAAGTAGATGAAATACCAGTACCTCCTAGAAGCGAAAGGAAGAAAGTTGAAGGAATCCCATCTAGTAAACCGTCGGTAAAAACAACAGAAACTATGCCATTTGAAATAGAAGTAATGGATGATAGAGAAGAAACAAAATTCCCAATCGAACTGAGGATAATAGATATAATAGGAGTAGGAGAAAAAATTGCTATGTTACTCAAAGATGGTGGTATCGAAACAATTGACCAGCTTGCCAAATCCAAACCTGAAGAATTATGCAAAATAAGAGGTATAGGAATAACTTCAGCAAAGAAACTTATCTATGGAGCAAGCGCCTTAATCACAAGACAATAGGACAGTTAAATCCTCCTCCAACTTTTTCTCGTCGATTCTTAATACATTATACTTAAAAAGTTAAATGAAAGTATTAGTAAAATGAAGAAATCAAGAATTATACAGATTGTAGGTCTTTCAAATTCTGGTAAAACAACTTTAATTCTTGATATGATAAAAATTTTCACAAAACAAAATCTTTCTGTAGCAACAATAAAATCTGCTAGAAACCATACTTCAGTCTCATCAGGTAAAGATTCAGACATGTTTCTTACACAGGGTGCAATGTCTTCTACTATCTCATTTTCGAATGTAACACAAATAACAACAACTAAGAAAACCACTTTGTCTGAACTTATTGGAGATATTCAGTCACTGAGTGAGCCTGATATAATTTTGGTGGAAGGTTTCAAAGGAGAAGAGGGTTATGACAAAATACTTGTTTGGTCTGAAAAATTTAAGGAAAATATCGATTTATTTAACCTTACTAATCTTAAGCTAGTTTATTGTCAAAAGGATAGATATAACACATATTCAATTGCCCTAAAGAAACTTGAAAAAAGCCAATCTACAGTTGTACTATCTGATCCATTTGATGTTTATTCATACATAATAAATAACAGAATTGAGGATTGATATGCATAGTTCATTGAGAAACCTACTGGAAAAAGCACAAGAGAATATCTCTAAACATAAAGTAGATAGAACAAGCATATCTGGAATTATTTTTTGTTATAATGTAGATGATGATTCAACTAATTTAATCATAAATAAGATATCTCTTTTACAAAAATTCGTAAGCGAAATTGTATTAATTATCCCCAAAAACGATATTATCGATAATAAAAAAATTGATCAATTGAATTTTCCTATTAAAGTTCTGGAGTTGGAACAGAATATTCTTGAAAACGAAATTCTTGCTTTCGAGATGGCTTTAAAACGATGTATCAATGATAAAATAATAGTCATACCCACCTATTTGTCTATTGAGCCCAAAAGAATCGAATTATTGGTCTATTACGGTTACCCTTTGACAACATATGTAGGTCAAAAAGGAAACATTACCTCTAATTTGTTCTACTATGATAAATGGAAAAACAGATTCATAGTACAGTTATTGCGTTTAAATGGCAGAAAGAAACTAATCGAGTTATTTAGAATATCAAATAAGACCGCTTTTCTACGTATAAGTGATAATGACAAAATTGTAAAAATATCCTGTAAGAATAATGCTTCCGAAATAAGACAGAGAAAATCTGAAAAGAAAATCATCTCTCCTATTCTCTTTCAGAATCCTATTGATGTGCAAGAAATTGTAAAATTAATCGCTCTACTCAACGTAATGAAAGATGATGTAATAGAAAATAGAACCATTACTTCTCACTTCAAGATTGGGTTACTGCTAACACAAAGTCAGAAACTTTTGGGTTTGGGTCATTATGGATTAGCCTTTCAAGCACCATTATTCTTTAGTAAAATTGCAGAAAAAATAGATAAATATCCACCCGATTGGGATTTTGCTAAAACGCTTGAACTAGGAAAAATTTCACTGGAAAAGGAGCAGAAGCGCTATTCTGTTGAGGGAATTGAAAGCTTACAATTAGTCTGCTTGAAGGATCTTCAAGTGTTGGATTCTAGAAATTCTAATGAAATAGATCGTATAGAACAAGAGATAAAATTATTGAAAGAGCAATTACTTCAAGACAATATAGAATTGTGATTCATTAGAGGAAATGGTCTTTTAATGTAATATCTTCTAACCATCATACATTTAAATGAAGAATTGTTTTTTATCATAATGAGCCATAAGTCGAGTTCAAGTGTAATTCCTTTACTTATCAGGGTAGTTTTTGGATTAATTTTGCCTTTGTTACTTGAAATTTTAATCTATATTGTGTATACGGGACTTAGAACTGGTGATTTTCAGTTTTCAGCTATTCTCTACTATACTTTTCTAGTTATTCCAATCCTTTTTCTCTATCTATTAACACCAAAACTACTTTTCCAAATAGGAGGAGTTAAGAATCATATAACTCAAAATCTTACCAAAAATTATGATAAAATCTTTTTGAAACCAAGAAAATTCAGATTTCAAGAGAAAGCAGTTCCACTTATCTCCATGGAAATAAAATTGAAAAGAGACGAACAAGAGCTCTTGGAGCGAAAGATAAAGAAGGATCTAATACCTGAATTATCCAAGGAAGCACAGAATCAGTATAATCAAAATTTCATTGATCGAACACATACTACAAGGAATGAGAAATTACTGACATATAATGAGTCTTTGTTCCTTTTTAGCTTAGTTTCATCAATTTTACTCTTACTCAACTTTATTCTAGTGATAGTTATGAGATTCACAACTATTAAACTGGATTTCATTGAACTTGATCAGATAACAAATCTAACAAATGTGATAATCTTTGCAAGTTTGTTTGGAATTCTCCTAGGATTTAGTATATATCTTTTATATGCTTCCTCAAAGAACCTGTGTTCATTAATCCCTCGGGTTCTCCCAATAATTTATTTTGAGCCAGAAGAGGAAAGAGAAAAAAGAATTTTACAAATTCTAGCAATTGCTGAATTCCCAATCAGTAATTTATTTGTAAGAAGAACACAAAGAGAACTTTTTGGAATTATTGATGAAGCTAAAAAACAGCTTCTTTTTGTTAAACTGGTTGAGACAATTTCCTGGCATTATCGAGATGAAATGGCAAAATCCATAGCCTGGAAGCTATATAAAGAGGTATTAGAGGAAATTCAAATTCCTGAAGAAACAAGAGAGAAAATTGAAAAACAATTCAAGTTTGACCCATTAGCACACCTAATATCCAGCGAGATACTTACTGCAACCGAAGAACAAGCAATTAAAGCTGATCTAGATTATATCAAAGAAAAGATAGTGAATTGGGATAAAATTAGAAGTGAAGAACAAACCTTATCTTTTCTGTTAATTTATAGAAGTCTTGAAACAATTTTCCGTAGATCATTATCAAGTCTAAAAACAGATGCTGAGGATGACGAAATAAATTTCCTAAAACTTATCGATATTCTAGAAAAGAATAAAATGTTAACAAAAGATGAGGTTACTCTTTTGCATGAGATAAGGTTTAAACGTAATCTTCTATTCCATGAACCTGGAAAATCAATAGACATCGGTAAGAATACTATGGAAAGACTCCTCATGTTAATAAATGAGATTCTGGATCGTTTGAATAAATAACTCAAAGGTGAGAAATTGAATCAACCTGTTTGGAAGACTTCTGGAATTCCTTTTCTTAAAGGTAAAAGACCTTTGGTGATGGCTCATCGTGGAAGAAGTGCTTTTACGCCAGAAAGCTCCTTGTTAGCTTTTAAAGAGGCTTATGACTTAAACGTTGACGTTTTGGAAACAGATATCAGAATCACTAAAGATGGCATTCCTGTTATATTTCACGATGAAACTTTGGATAGAACTACCAATGGTAAAGGAAAAATCTCAGATTTCAATCTGGATGAACTTATAGAGTTTGATCTTGGCTATTGGCACTTAAACAAAGAGAAAGATGCTTATCCCTTCAGAAATAAAGGATTGCAAATCTTACCTCTTCATATATTCTTTGAGAAATTTCCAAAAGTTAAAATTAACCTGGATATCAAAGATGATTATAAAAAAGCCTCCTCAATAATATTTGAAACAATAAAGGATAGTGGAGCTGAACACAGAGTTTTAGTTGGTTCATTTCACAATGAACAAATTCTTAGATTTAGAGAAATTAGCAAACATCTTGAAATACCAACAAGTGCAAATCCAAAAGAGGTTCGAACTTTTGTTTCCAATTTTTGGATGTTCTCAAAGAAGGATTACTGTGCATTACAGGTTCCTATGACACGTTCTTTTATTAAAATTGTAA
>DAOVRE010000218.1 GCA_030628305.1 Candidatus Heimdallarchaeota archaeon
AAAAAAAAGGTTTGCAGCAGATTTTGCCTTATGGAAGGCTAAGAAGCCAGGAGAACCATATTGGCCATCACCATGGGGAGAGGGAAGGGTTGGTTGGAGCCTCGAATGCTCACAAATGTCCATGATGTACTTAGGAGATACCATAGATATCCACAGTGGGGGTCAAGATCTTATCTTTCCCCATCACGAAAATGAAATAGCACAATCGGAAGCTCTTACTGGTAAAACCTTTGCAAAGTTTTGGATGCATAATGGTTACATCAACATAAATAAAGAAAAAATGAGCAAATCACTTGGGAATTTCACCAACATAGTAGATCTACTTAAACAATATTCTGCAGATGCTGTTCGATTATTCATCGCACAAACCCATTATCGAAGTCCAATCGATTTCACAGAAGATATAATTGATCAGGCACAAGCTACCGCAAACAAACTGTTTGAAATATTCCTTTTAATCAAGTGGTTTTCAAAGAAAGAAGATACTGATAGTTCATTAGTTGAAATTGATAATGAAATGCTAAAAACTGTTGAACAATCACGAGTGGCATTTCTTGAAGCAATGGATGAAGATTTCAACACATCTAATGCTTTTGCAATTATTTTCAATCTTACAAAGGAAGCAAATGACTACATCCGTAAATCTGATGAAGTAAATCTAAAAGTCATCCGCTGCATTGACAAATTCTTCGATGAAATCCGTTCAGTCTTTGGTATTTTCGAGAATATTGAGGAAGATGATTCAACAAAGACAATTGGCACTTTAGTTGACTTGCTAATAGAACTCCGCCAAAACTTCCGAAGTGAGAAAAACTGGGAAATGAGTGATAAAATCAGAGATGAACTGAAGGAAGCAGGCATTACCTTAGAGGATACCCCAAAGAGAATTCTCTGGAAACTCACGGAACAAAAATAGATCCCACAATTTCTTTTTTATTTTTCCAAAAGAGTTTATATGTTATGAGCCAAAATTAGTTTTATGTCTCCTGTTAGTGTTCCTGAAGAATATAACAAGTATATCTATCCTGCCATAGGTATAATGATTGGTGGAGTAGTTGCCTTCGTTGCATCTTTATTTATGGAGAATGAGATCTTATTATCTGCAAGTGCCATCGCTATAGGATGTGGTTTCTTCGTTGCTGCGGGTGTAGGTTTTTTAATCATTAGAAGAAAAAGGACAAATAAAGGGGATGAAGTTACAACCACAATTAAAATCATAATAATCGCTGCTTATCTGGCAAGTGTTATTTTTATTGTTGATGCAGCTCTTATCACCGCTGATCCTGTCATCAACATTACTGCGATGGCTGTTATTCAATGGAGCATATTTGCTGCTTTAGTAATAGGATTAATCGTTTTCTTTGTAATGTGGGATAAAAGAAAGTAGGGTAAGTGAATTAACTTTTTATTTTTTTACTTCTTTTGCTAAAATCATATTTACTAAATAGTATGGCACTTCTATTATCTTTCCTTCGCTATTTTTCAGTTTCATATCCAGATCATAGTGTAAAGACCATTTTTCTATTTGGACATCTTCTCTTTCTTTTACGGCTAATATTTCTAATTTTTGCTCTGGCTTCAATCCTTTTTGCTCAAGTTCAACATATATTTCCTGCAAAGTTGCTTCTTGTGGAAAGTGTCTTGCTATAGCTCTTTCGATTATTTCTGTTATTTCTATAGTTTGTCCTTTTTGATAAAGTGCTAGAGGTTTACTTTCAGGAATAATAGGTGTTGTACCATCATTTTTAGGGATAAAGGCACCATAGGGAGTTCTGATTGGTTTGATTTTCTCTTCTATCATCGTCGCTATCTCGTCTGTAAGAATGTGCTCCCACTTGCAAGCTTCCTCATGGATTTTAGACCACGGAAGACCTAGCCACTCAAGAAAGCTTTCAGATAACCTATGTTTTCTCACAACTTTAGTTGCTACTTTTTCTCCCTTTGCAGTTAATTGAGCACCGTAGTATGGTTTATAGTCAATCAACTCTTTCTTTGCCAATTTTTTTAACATTGAAGTAACAGTTCCTGGATCAACATTCATCATCTCAGCAATCTGATTTGTTTTGACATGTCGATTTCCGTATTCTAGGAACCAGAAGAAAGTTTCTAGATATTCTTCTTCTGCATGTGTTACTTCAGTCATAACAATTCAACTCTTCTCTAAAATTCTACTTGCCTTTGAATTCTGGTTTCCGTTTCTCAAATATTGATGCAATTCCTTCTCTGATATCTTCTGTTTTGAAACAAATCTTTGATCCTTCAACTTCTGCTTTATATCCCTCTTCTAAACTAGTGTTCAAACCCTTGTTTATAGCTTTTTTAGCTTCTTGAACAGCTATAGGAGCATTATTAGCTATTTGCTCTGCTAGCTCAACAGCTTTATCCCTTAACTGTTCAGGAGGATAGACTGCACTAACCAAACCAATCTTGAGAGCTTCGTCAGCAGGGAATTTTCTACCTGTTAGAATCAATTCTTTAGCTATGCCTAGACCAACTACGTTAGGTAAACGATAAGTTGCACCCCAACCAGGAGCTAAACCAACAGTTGTTTCTGATTGACCAAACAATGCTTTTTCTGATGCAATACGAATATCACAAGCTAAAGCAAGTTCCATCCCTCCTCCGAGAGCATAACCATTTATTGCCGCAATAACAGGAAAATGAGCTGCTTCAAGCAAAGCAAAAGTTTCTTGTCCACACTCGATTAGCTTATTTGCCCCCTCAACAAGGGATCCCATCCATTTTAGATCTGCGCCAGCACACCAGCTTTTACCTTCAGCATAAATGATTGCAACTCTTACACTTTTATCATTCATTAATGAAATAAGAGCATCTTTCAGTAGACCAAGCATTTCTTCGTTAAGAGTGTTAAGAGTCTTTTGACAATTAAGAGTAATTAGCGCAATGTTATTATTACTACCAATTTTTTCAACAAATATTAATGAGTCAATGTTTTCCATTAGCTAGCCATAATGTTTTTGGTATCTAAACTTTTTGGGGCATACAGAATCAAACTCTATTCTATTGTTATAGATAGCATAAACTACAGCACAATTATATACAGGGAAAATCTCCCTTACAAAGATAATACACTTATACTACGAAGCTCTTTCATGTGTTCGTGTAAAAAAGAGAGAGGATACTATGTTTTTTCATATCCTCCTCCACCAGGAGTCTCTATAATTATTTTATCACCTTGTTTAATTTTTCTGGTTATCTTTGAAGGTAGATAGATAGTTTCTTCTTTTGTCTCAAGAATGTTTTTTCCCTTTGCCCCATCCATTCCCCCAAATAATCCAAAGGGTGCATGTTTTCTTCTTTCACTTTGGATAGACAAAACAGCTTCATTTGTTAACAGTCTAATTGAACGACGTATTGAATTACTTCCACACCACTTTCCCGATCCACCTGTTCCAGGTATGATAGAATATTCTTCAATTCTCAACGGATAATATCTTTCTAGTACTTCAATCGATGTGTTTCTTGTGTTTGTCATGTGACTATGTTTAGCGTTTGGTGGAGAATAATTTTTAGCTGCACCTATTCCACCTGCAATTGTTTCATAATAGGTAAACATCTCACCATTGGGTTTCAATCCTCCAATAATTGTGTTATTCATAGTTCCACTACTAGCTGCTGGCACTTCATCAGGGAAAAATTGCGAAAACGCACCTAGCATAACATCAGTAATTCTTTGACTAGTTTCAACATTTCCTGCAGCTACACCAGCAGGCGGTAATGGATCAACTAATGTTCCTTTCTTTGTTATAATTTCTAAGGGTTCATATAACCCATAATTGGTTGCATATTCTGTGGAGATTAAACACCTGATAATGTAATATGTTGCTGACAGAGTAACAGCATAGGGAGCATTGATATTTCCCTCAACCTGTGGATCTGTTTTTGAATAGTCGATGACTAGCTGATCACCTTTTCTTTCTACTTCAGCAGTTATTGCTATTGACTTATCATTCACTCCATCGTCATCCATGTAATCAGTATAAGTAACCTTTCTATTTTCTGGTATCCTCTTTACTAGTTCAAGA
>DAOVRE010000200.1 GCA_030628305.1 Candidatus Heimdallarchaeota archaeon
ACCTTGTACCCTAGTACTCCTTGTCATATATAGTGCAGCTTGGAAGGGTTTTTCGATTTTATAACCCTTTTTTACTCTTATGAAAAAGCCTCTTGGAATTGAGTTAGATATGGCTTCAACAGTTTTATCTTCATTTCTTTTTATTGCTTTGAACCAATATTTTTCTTTCAACCAAAGATATTTCTCTAATGCTTCAGCTATTGGGATACACTCAAGTCCTTCAACGAATTGTGTAGTAACAAAACCACAATGTCCATAACATAAATAGGTTCCTGAACGATTATTTTCATCCATCAACATACCTACCTCTGCCAAGGTTTTGACATCTTTTGCTTTCATCTCATCTAATGAACGAATCTCAGGTGGAAGATTTTCTTTTAGTCTAAGAATATCCTCTTCCTCTATATCTACAATGTCAAATTGCTCTTCGTTTGCTTGTAATCCCTTTTTATGTTTATTATTATTATGCATCTAATCACAACTCCCTTTTTTCCTTCTATTGCATTTTATACAATATTCATAACCATGTTGTTGTATTTGTTCCAGCATCTCTTGTGGATTTCCTGTGCAACCAATAGTGCCATTCATCATTAAGTGTGCTAAATCCGCATTAAAATAATTCAATATATCTCCTGTGTGAGTAATAATTAATCCTGAAGATCTAGTAATTATTTGATTTTTATTCTTTTCTGAATGTAAAATTTCAGTAAGCATCCCACCAATTTTCCCTAAAAACTCCGGATCGATTCCTGAATCTGGTTCATCAAGTATAAAAAACTTAGGTGATGATACAACCATTTGAAAGATTTCTGATCTTTTTATCTCTCCACCTGACAAATCAGCGTTAATTTCTCTATCAATGAAATTTTGCATTTCGAATTTTTCTATTTGTTTAGAAATATAGTCTACTTTTTCAGGGTTATTTTTTAAGTAGAAATCAATTATGTTTCTTAATTTTACACCTTTAATTGTGGGTGGTCTCTGTTGAGCTACACCAATGCCTAACCTAGCTCTTTCATCAATTTCTAGATCAAGCAAATTTTTCCCTTCAAATATTATCTCACCTTTGGTTACCTTAAATTGAGGATAACCAATAATTGTCATAATTAATGAAGTCTTACCACTGCCATTTGGACCAAAAAGTGCATGAACTTCTCCATCGAGTAATTTGATATTTACATCATGCAAAATCTCTTTTCCTTCAACTGAAACATGAAGATTCCTTATATCGATCATTATTTCACCAATTATTCTTTCTAAATGTCACTTCTAATAGTAAAACCAATTTGAAACCTATTGTAAGGACACATTTAATTTTGGTTTGCCGAAACTTTATCCTATTTCCTTACTTATTAGTTTAACTAAATGTACCTAATCACAAGTAGAATTTAAGTCTTCAGACCTCCTTAAAAAGAATGCAATAACTATGAACTTAATTAAATTAAAGAAACTATTCCAGAAGATTGTTTCTTTGTTTTGCAAGATTCAGAGATTTCTCAATGAAACTAGAGGGATAAGGAAATTGAGTACTCAATTCTTTCAATAGAGTTTGAGAATCTTCTCTTACTTTCATAACTGTAGATGTGATAATATAAGCTAAAGATACAAGCTTTTTCAATTCTTGAAAAATTATCACTGAAGCTTTTGTAGGGTCTTCATTTCTGATTTTTTCAATAAACTGAATAAAATATGAACTGGTGCTTGGACCGGTTATTTTGTCTTCTTCTAGATCAATCACAGTTATTGTTTCCTTATTATGAATAAGTGGCAATATTGATTGATAAGTACTCGAAGACATTCCAACAATTCCTCTAATTAATATATTAAAATCTACTTTGGACAAATCATCTTTTGTGATCCAGTCAGCTACATTGAAACTCAAATGTTGAGTGAAAATGGAAAGTGTGTCAACAATCAGTTTTGAGACAGACTTGTCTCCTACAACATGAATAGGATTACCAGAAAGAGCTGCAAATAAAACAATATCTAGGTCTTTTGTAGTCACATTAGAAAGTGTTGAGAGAGAGATTTCATCTACATCAATCATAGAAAATTTATTACCAGAATCTTCAAACTCTTGCAATTCTACAAGCAAATCTATGAAATCAAAATTCTGTCTACTTCCAGTATAGCTCTTAATCAATCTCTCTAACATTGGATAAATTCTAAAAAACGTATAATCTAATTCCTGAGGAATGATAAAATAACCAACTTTTGTTGTGAAACTGTCTGTACTAAAAATAACATAAAATGTTTTTTTATGTTCAGGAATAAGTTTTAAGAAACTATGAACTTTTATTTCTTGGTTAACTTTGAGTATATTGCTATCTATGATTTGAGCTATAGATTTATGATAAGTACTATCTGCTCTATTTCCAAGAATCTCAACTCCTTTAACTTTGTGTTGAACAGTAAATATCTCTGGAATAAGGCTTCTCAAAGGGTGACGGGTTAAGATAATATTTAAACTACTGATATCATGAAAACAATGTTCAAGTATCAATTGTGCTTCTCCTTCTGAAATTAGTTCAGAATCTCGACCATCAAGTAGGGAAAACGCACTCAATTTTATTTGTTCTAGTAATTGTTTTGATTGTCTTTCTGTAAATGTGAATTCTTCATCTACGGTTTCAACAATAAAAACAAAATCTTGAAACTGAACAAAATAAATTGTTCTATCGTGATAGGAAATAGATTGCAACTCTTCGTGATGTACCTCTTTAGCATAGGTGATAATAGCAGAAATAAGACCTGATGCCAGTATTTGTTGCGTATCATCAGCTGATTCTGGCTTGGAAGCTAGCAGAATCCCTGAATTCAATACCAAAGAGAGCTTAATATTGTCCATTTAATCTAATTACTAATAATATCTATAAGTAAATTTCTTTACTACTAGTCAATAAATACTAGATGGTTCATTGTGACATTTCTTTGTAATCCATCCATTCTACTTCATGTAATATCTCTTTTACATTCAATCTTTGTGAGACACTCTTCGTAGGTATACTTCCCAATTTAATAATGAACCATTCGAAACTGAAAATGAAATTTATTTGAGCCCATAACCAAAATAGTAGATCATAGCAAAGAATGGTCAGAACTGCGAACATTAGTACCCACCAACCTCCTGTAAGTAATTCAAACTTCTCATTCATAAGATTAATATTAAAAAGAGGTTTTAAAATTGCTCTTGGTACAAGTGACCATATTTGTAAACTAAATACTGATAGAGCTATTGTTCCCCATAACCTGAAATATTTCACAATAATATTATTACCAAATTTCTGTGCCTTTCCTCTGTATTCCACTAACCATAGTAGAAGTATCATTATACCAAATTGTGCACCTAATAGAAGGAAGAAGTATTGCATGGGTGGGCGTTGAAAGTTTAAATCAAAACCGAGGATGATATTTAGTACTGCTCCTACTACAAAAATACCTAAAGTTATTAATCCTCCATAAAGAGGCAGTCTTTTCGAAGGTTTAGGTTTGGCAAGAAATAGTCCCCATGCAGAGCCTATAAAAGAAGTTGCCAAGAACGGGAAAATAGGGTATAAATCACCTGTTAAGATAACGCAAATGTATGTTAGAAACGAAGCATTTTCTGATTGTAAAGCTTCGCTAGGTCACGTGCTATGATATACTATGTCAGATAAATCCCAATCAGCAAGTAATCCTACAGAAGGAAGATTAGACCAATTTAGATTATCAATCCAATTCCACATGAATGGAGTAGCAACTAAAACAACAACAGCTAAACCAGAGTAAATTATGAGATTACGAACAAATTTCTTTGCACCACCATTCCTAACAAGTAAGAAAGCGATGATGCCTGTAATAATTTGGCACCAACCTATTATCTGGAGAGCTTCCATCATGAAAATTCTTCGCCACAGGAAAGAAACTGCGAAAGGATCTGTCCAAGTTGAAGCTTGAAGGATTGAATCTCCTGAGCGAATTACTCTTCCGAAATATCCGTAATATCCAAAAGTTTCAGTTATTCTTCCTGCTAGCAAAATACCTACACCAGTTAGAAGTCTTTTGAACAATAATTTCCCAGGCTGGATACCTTTCAAAGCACTTTTTGTTGTTGCAAGACTGTTTACAACAGAAGAGATTAAGACAAAGTATCCAGCAAATCCACCAAAAAATGCCATTATAACCATGAGTAGGGATAGTCCAAAGCTTAGGGATGAAAAAAGATCATCAAGTCCTACTTCTGAAAAGTCCCATATGTGATTGAAAACATACAAAAAGACCATCATCCAT
>DAOVRE010000187.1 GCA_030628305.1 Candidatus Heimdallarchaeota archaeon
AAAGGTTAAAAACCCTATCTAACTCTTAGTATTACAATCACTTTTTAAGTGATTTATAAATGATTTAAGTGAAAACAACAGAATCGACTAAACTACGAATACAAGGTGATCTATTTGAAATTAGATGAAAATATATTCTATTTATTGGATGCTGGCGAAAATAAATGGATTTTCACCAATCGAGCAGAAGCAATTACTCAAATGAAAGCTGTTGTTAAAGATGGCAATATTGATGCTATTAAACTTCTGAGTATTAATGCTGAAGATGATAATTGGGTTATACAACAATACCCATGGAAAGAGATAGCTTTCGAGTTAATAAAAGAACAGGGGTGAGTTTGAATGGAGATAGTTCAAATTCCAATAAAAAAAATAAGTCCAAGTCCCTTCCAACCAAGAGAAACGTTTGATAAAGATGCAATAGAAGAATTAGCAGCTTCAATTAAGGAATTTGATCTTCTTAATCCCATACTAGTTAGACCAACTGGTGACGAAAGTTACCAGATTGTTGCTGGTGAAAGAAGATGGAGGGCTGCTCAATTTGCAGGTTTAAAAAACATTTATGCTATTGTAAGAGATATAGATGAAAGTAGACAGCGTGTTGAATCTTTAATAGAAAACATTCATCGAAAAGATCTTTATATGATTGAAAAAGGACGAGGCGTTTTAGAGATATTTAGAGCAGAAGGTATAATACAAAGTCCAAAAAGTTTAGCTAATATTATTAATAGTATTGAAAGGAAGAAATCAAAGGATCTTTCACTTATTCCAACAGAGGATAGAATTGATGAGATCTGCCAGAAAATTCACATCAAATCTAATACAATTAGGCTTTGGTTAGAAGCTGCTTCAGTTAGCGAGGATATCATCAGTGAAGAATTCTCAAAACCAGAAGAAGATAGGATTCCTGAAAGAATTTTATCTAGATTATCTACAATAGCAGATCCTGATTTACAAAGGAAAACTTATGCTAAAATAGTCAATCAAGACATGGGTAAAGATGAAGCTAGTAAATTTGTTTCTCAAATTAAAAAAGTACCCAAGGCTGAACAAGAAGCTATCTTAACTACTGGAATCCCAATAGAAGTAATAGGAGATGCAAAAGAAGGTTACAGTATTGAAATTCCCAAAGAGGAAATTGAATCTGTCAAGAAGGCAGTTGAAGTTGGCAAAAAGAAAGCAGCTGCAATACTAACCAAACCTATAATCGAAGAAAGAGGAAAGCATCGAAGGAATCAGCAGGCTCATAGTAAACTTCTTGATTTACTTGATGATCTCTTCTGCCCTTGGTGTGGTAAACCCGCTTCTACTCATCTTCGTTGGGTCTGTCATTCCGATGAAACTATAGCTGAGGCAAAAGAACAAGCAAAAGAAAACTATTCTGATGCGAATAAACGAGAAGAAGTTGATTCTCGATTTATGAAAAAGAAGAAGAAATGATTTATTCCTATTCTTTCTTTTTATTTTATTTCTTGATGTTAATAGCTAATCTCTTAAATACATTTTAGAAGATTTAGCTTTGATATGGTTGAAATCAAAGCGGTTTACGGCGCCACTTGGTGTCCTGGATGTGCAAGATTAATAGCTTACCTAGATGAACAAAAGGTAACCTATAAGTGGATCAACATAGATGCTGACCCAGAAGCTCTAAAAATTGTCGAAAAAATTAACGATGGTAAAAAACGAGTTCCTACGATTGAGTTTACAGATGGAACTTTTATGGTACATGCAACTCAAGAGGAAATTGCTAGAAAAATTGGTTTGATCAAAGATATGGGATTGGATTTTCATGATTTAATCATTATTGGAGGAGGATTAGCTGGTTTAAATTGCGCTTTACATGCTGCAAGAGAAGGTCATGATATCGTTATAATAGAAAAAAGTGGAATAGGAAGCCCTAACGCATATATTGAGGTTCTAGATGATTATCCAGGATTTATTGACGCAATAGACGGAGTAGAGCTAACAAAAAGATTTTCCAAACAAGCAAAAGCAATTGGTGTTGAATTCCTTACATCCACGGAAGTAGTTGATATTCTCTTCAGAGGTTCTCATCTCATGGTTAGAACTACAGCTGGAAGAACTATTGGTGGTAAGGCTGTTTTGTCTGCAACTGGCAGAAAATATAGAATGCTTCACATTCCTGGTGAAAAAGAATTACTTGGATATAGCGTTCATTATTGTGCAACTTGCGATGGAGTATTCTATAAAGACAAAGAAATAGTGATTATTGGTGGTGGAGTAAAGGCTCATGAAGATGCTATCTTTCTTTCTCGTTTTGCAAGCAAAGTTACGATAGTAGGTAGATCTGATGTTTGGAAAGCTCCCTATGAGTTGAGACGTTTAGTTTCTGAAAAAGAGAATATTGAGTTGATAAAAAACCATGAAGCAATAGAATTCGTATATAAGGATAAACACGTTCTAAATGGTATTAAATTCTATGACAAAAAATTGGATAAGGAAGTTATATTCAAGGCTGAAGGAGTTTTTGTTTCAATAGGTTATACACCCGATGTCGATTTTGCAGTTGGCTTGTTTAACTATAATGATGATGGTTTCATTGAAACCGATACGAATTTGATGACAAAAACACCTGGTTTGTTCGCTGCTGGAGACTGCAGAACATGCTGTACTCATCAACCAATTTTAGCTGCAGGTGATGGAATTGCCGCTGCGGTTATAATACACAAATATTTACTAAATAAGAAGAAACAAAAAAATTGAAAGCATAATATCATATTAGGTAGTCACTTTCCTTCAGAGAATATTCATATATTATTAAGAATTGAGTAAAGTGTGGAATCTAATAGCTCTCCCCATTCTAAATTAAAAGAAGTACATTTTTCAACAATTACTATTACTGATAAATTCTGGAAAACAAAGCAAGATACAAATCGAAACTCAGCTATTTTCCATCAATGGGAACAGCTAGAGAAATCCAAAACAATAGATAATTTTAGGTGTGTTTCTGGAGATAAGGAAGGTTTTAGGACAGGGTATTTCTACACTGATTCTGATTCTCATAAATGGGTAGAATCTGCTTCATTAATTCTGAATAATTCTAAATCTAAACAACTTGAAAAATTAGTTGCAGATTATTTTAGCTTGATTCTTAAAGTGCAAGAAGATGATGGTTATATTTTTACATACAATCAATTTCACTTTCCAGAACAAAGATGGATAAATTTCCAAATTGAGCATGAGCTTTACTCATTAGGACATCTAATAGAAGCTACGTGTGCTTATTACTCAGCAACTGGAAATGGAAAAATACTTGAAATTGGAGAAAAAGCTGCAAAGCTTGTAATTAATGATTTATCAGATTTCAAAGCCAAACATACGCCAGGACATCCTGAAATTGAAATAGCTTTAATCAAACTTTTTAGAATAACAAATAAGAAGTTATATCTAGAATTAGCAGAAAAAATGTTAGAAAAAAGAGGTAGAATGAAATTATTTGCTTTACAAATTCTTAAAGAGAATTTTTTGCTATCAAAACGAGCAAAAATAGTAGAAAAACAGAGAAAAGCAGCGTTTACTGATAGTTCAATTGATGAAACAAAGGTTATGTCAGATTTATCAAAAGATGGTTCTCCTAGTCTATTTATACGAACTTATTTGCAATTTTTGTCTGGTAAGTACTTCCAACAGAATGTACCCATAAGAAAACTATCCAAACCAATTGGTCATAGTGTTAGGTGGGGATATCTTGCAACTTCTATTACAATGTTATATCAAGAAACAGGGGATGAAAGTTTACTGAATACTCTCGAAGAATCATGGGATCATATGGTTTGTAAAAGAATGTATGTTACGGGGGGAATAGGGTCTTTGCCTTTGTTAGAAGGATTTGGTAGGGACTATGAGTTGAACAACAAATATGCTTACAATGAGACTTGTGCCGCTATAAGTTCAATCTTTTGGAGTTGGGAAATGCTTCTTGCTACAGGTCAAGCTAAGTATGCTGATTTGATTGAATGGCAATTGTATAACGCTTTTTTGGTTGGGATGTCAACGGATGGAAAAAGCTACTTCTATAGAAATCCGCTAGAAACCAGAGGAAAATTTGAAAGAAAACCTTGGTACAAAACCGCTTGTTGCCCCTCAAATATATCTAGAACTTTAGCTAAGTTAAGCCAATATATCTATTCAATTAATGATCTCTCTCTGTGGGTGCATCAATATATAGGTAGTTCTTTCAATTATGATTTAGAAGATGGAAGAACCATCTCTGTTTCCATGAAATCTGAATTTCCTTGGAAGGGGAGTGTCATAATAAACATAGAGAATGGTTCGGAAAAGTACTTGACTATCAAGTTAAGAATCCCTAGCTGGACAAGAAAAGCAATAATACTTGTTAATGGAAAGAAAGAAAATATTCCTAAATTCTGTGAGCTAGACGAGAGCACAGCTTCTGGATACTCTCCATACGATTCCTATTATCTACCAATAAAATTAGGTTC
>DAOVRE010000195.1 GCA_030628305.1 Candidatus Heimdallarchaeota archaeon
ATTAACAATGAATTTCCATTTCAATGTCATAACTTCAACAAAAAGCGAGGTTATAAATAAACCTTATCAAATTTAGTCAGCTAAAATTGAGTTTAAGCACAGATTGAATTATTAGTTTTTCTCTTGCCAAATTCTAGCATCCCAATGTGTCATAGATTTAGTTGCCACACCATCAGGTTTCTTACCTTGTTTAAGTTCTTCTTCAGTTAACCAGTACATAGATGGATGTTCCGTATTGTACAAGATATTGTAGGCTTGTGGCATAATATTTAATTCAACGTGAGAACTAACATCTTCTTCATAGATTTCACCATCGTGCTCCATTCCTATTGGACTTTCTAGTTTTACTTCTATTTTCTTTGCTTGTTTGTAGAGAATGCCCTTTAAACTAAGATGTTCCCCTTTGAAAATTTTATTAATACCTACCAAAGTTCTGGGTTTGGTCAAATTTTGAGAGATACATACATCGAAGAAATCGTTCTGAGGATGAGCATTCACACAAGCTAACATTCCTCCACCAACAGATTTTCCAATGCCAATAGCGATTAACATTAATCTGAAATCTATAGGTTCGCCATCATCTAATCTTATTGTTCCTTTTCGTTGTTTAACTGTGAATAATTTCTTTACTGCAAGAAATGTGTATTTAGATGGACCTTTGATCCAATTCATTTCCCCAGCCATATTTCCTAAATTCACCAAAGATGAAATACCGAAATCAAACATATTCCCGAAATATACTTCGAACTTTGTATCGTGATATTTTACTTTTCCAATTGAAGATGGTGAAACAGCTGTTTTCTCTATCAAAGTTTTAGCAGCATGTTTTGGCTCCCAAGGGATACCCATATAGGTGGCTAAATCATTTCCAGTTCCAAAAGGTAGGACTCCGAAAGCAATCTCTTTTCTCTTTTTTTCCGGAAATGTCATTAAACCATTTATTGCCTCATTTATAACGCCATCACCGCTTGCGACAATAATTCTGTTAAAACCATCATTAATTGCTTTTGTCACTAGTTCTTTTCCTTGTTTGCGAGCTTCTGTGAAGACAACATCATATTCGATTCCACTCTTTTTTATAACGGGTTCAGCTTTCTCCCATCTTTCAACACAACGTTGTGTCCCAGCATTGGGGTTAACAATAAATTTCCATTTTAAAGACATAAACTAAGTAATTCTAGAGTTAAATATAA
The DNA here is from genome assembly GCA_030628305.1 of Candidatus Heimdallarchaeota archaeon. The sequence continues at coordinate 1,194 of DAOVRE010000195.1, forward strand.
ATGCTATTGATTTTAATGGAGAAAATCGTTATTTCTGTTCTATTGTAAGCATTAAATACTTTCATACATCTCTAGTAATAAGTCCTAGAGCAGGAGAGATAATACATGAATTAATTCTCGTTATAAAGAACAAGGAGAAAATATCAACAATCGCTAATTTGATGCACATCAACCTGACATATTCAATGCTAGTACAACAAGCTGCAATCAAGAAGACAGAAGAGAGTTTGCTAGAAGGATTTATTGGAAAAATCATTATAGTTGTAGTCAAGTTAAACTTAGTTTTCTAATTGATTCATTAAAATTAACCACAGAGTGTGAATCATTGTATAATAAATCTCTTGCCTTTATGATAATGGTTTAAATATTGTAGGAGAGAGTTAAATCGAGTATTTTGTTGCGTATTAGAGTACTAGCTTCAATATGGGTAACATTGTTTATCATGAGCATTTTACCGTTGATTATTAGTCTCTGGGGTTTACACAGCAATCTCTATATGGACACTTTAAGCTTCCTTCTACCATCTATTGGTGGAATTATAGGTATAGCAGCAATTTTCAAAGCGGAAGGCAGGGATAAAAAAATCTTTAGTTTTGTAATAACTTTTTCGTTACTTATGCTTCTTATTTTCGAGGTATTTGATTATTTTCTTAATGATGATCCAACAATCTTGTCTGTAAATTACTGGACAATCTTCTACATTGCATCATATTTCTCTTTCTTAGTAATCTCTATTCATAGAATAATCAAAGACTATAAGTACATGTCAAAAGAATCATTTTTCGTTGGAATTTCAGTTGTGGGTTTAACTACTGTTATTGTGTCCCCAATACTTACTTATTCTTACAAAGAGATAGGCCGAAGTTTTACAACTTTAGATATTGTGTTTTTTGCAACTGTTTTGGTCATTGGCTTCATTTCCTTTGTTATACTTAGTATCCTCTTACTACTATATTCTAAAATGAAGTATAGTTATTATTGGCTATTTGTAATAATAGGATTAGTAATTATGGCTTTCAGAGACCTTTCTAGAGTGTATTCCATGTTGATATCAGGAGAATTACAGGTTTTAACACCTGATGTACTGAACTTTATTTTCTATTCAACAATGATAATTGCTCTTATCGCTGCATTTGATCCTGATTTCAAAATTCAATCAATGAGAGACATCTATATGGAGAGAGAGTTTTACAAACAAAGATATGAAGAGATAGAGTATTTATCCAAAGATTTGCTTACTGTTACAGAATTATGGTTTCACGATCTTCAAAATGATCTAAGTGTCATTAATAATGCAATGGAATTATATGGTGAAACCTCAAAATCTAGCTTTCTGGACATGATCAACAAGAGAGTAGGTTTGATGGAAGAGAGACAGAAAAAATTTGAAACACCAGCTCATATCTTGAATTCATTAAAAATTCAACCCACTAACCTTAATATTTTAGATGGGATTCAAAGAGCATTTAATGGTGTTAGTCTAACTCTACCAGTTAAACCAGTGCATGTTAAAGCTAACAAATTGCTTTTTCCAATAGTTTTGAATATAGTTCAAAACGCATTTCAGCAAAATTCAGATACAGTTCAAGTGACGATTGCAGTAGAGGAAATGAATAATACTGTATTTCTAAAAATAATTGATAATGGAATAGGAGTAGCAGATGATTTGAAAAATAAAATCTTCTTGAAGAATTTTCAAGGCAATAAAGGAGGTGCTAGTGGGATGGGCTTGTATCTAGCAAAATTAACTTTGACTAAATTTGGTGGAAGCATTTCAGTTGAAGACAACATGCCTTCTGGAGCCGTATTTATAATTAAACTTGAAAGAATTGAATCAAAAAATGAATGATTTTATTCATTAGGCCATTTTCTTCTCTCAACTTCAGTTTCACATTTTCTACAAACTGTCTTCTTCAATTGTGGATAACCAAATTTATCTTTTTCATGAACAGTTTTTATTGCTTGACTACAACTATAATCAAGTTTGCAGTAAGGGCAGTGAAAATAGGAATTATCTTGTTCTAGCGTAGGTGATAGAAGGGGTCGGGGACAGGATGCTACCTTTACCACTTGAGCACAGTCACACTTGAGATGGTTAGCTAGAATAGTCACAATAGAAACTAACTTGAGATGGTTAAAAACTTATTCTAAAAAGAGGAAAACAAGAAGTTTCAAAAAATAAGAAACTCCTATCTTTAAGGTATTATTATGTCTGTAGGAGGCAAATCTTGAGCTAGAAATGAAAGCGGAATACCAAAATAGATTGGCACAGCTGAAACTTCTATTGTAATAGTTATTGTTCCTCCTGAACCTATAGTTGATACATCAGCTGATGTAAGAACAAATACAAATTCGACAGGTGCAGATTCTCCCAATTTGATAGTTGTTTGTTGGAGATCCCCGTAGTTCGTTCCACCCTTTAATAGCTGAATATCTAATCTAATAGATTTAGGAATGTAGCCTAGTTTAGGCGTCCCTACCGTTACTGTGACAGTAATAGTAGTATTATCTGAACTTATGTCGAAAGCAGGAGTACCAATAGTGAATTGATCATAATTTGCTTCAACATCCTTATAGCTCATGTAGATGTCAACACCAATTACACCCCCAGCTGCTAAAATAACAAAAAATATTATCAAAAATGCTGTTAATCCTTTTCCCATAAAGAATGAAGTGCATTTCAAAGATATAAATGTTTTCAGTTAAATTGGAAAGGTTGTGTCTTAAGAAAAGATAGGTTAGTTTATACGTTTTAAGTAATAATTTTTATACTACTCCAAGTTGTTTTTAGCTATGACCAACAAATTTGGTATCATGACTGATTCTGGAGCAGATTTTAGTCTTGATTATATGAAGAAACATGATTTAATTCTAATCAGAACAAGAATAATGATTGGTGATACAGAATACATAGATCGAGATAATATTACAAGAGAAAAAATTATTGACAAAATGATTAATGATAAAGCTAAAACATCAACTTCAGTTGCCCCTCCAATAGATTTTGATCAAGTAATCAGAGCAGCTTTGGAAAAGTATGAGAAAGTGCTCTTTTTAGGCGTCAGTGCTAAAATGTCTGCAACTTTACAGAATGCGATACTGACTGCTAAACATTTGAAGACTGATAA
>DAOVRE010000114.1 GCA_030628305.1 Candidatus Heimdallarchaeota archaeon
CTTTTCCTTATTTCTAAGACTCTTTTGATATCTACAATTCTTGTTAACCGATAATGCAAGTATAACAGAAACCCACCTAATATTACTAATGGAACGATAGCATACAGAGACCAACTTATAGTTACAATACCTTCATCGGTAATATGGAAAACGCAATCTAGACCAAGACAAATTAAACTAATACCAAATAAAACAAAAGCACCGATATTTGCCCCCTTGTTTTTTACTTTAATTGATACTATAACAACCACACTTGTAACAACAGTTATTACACCTATAATTGGCAAGGCTATTTGGTAATACCAATCTACTGAACCATCTGCAGCATCAATTAATACCAAAAATGCAATAATGGAAAGTGTCTCACCAATAATTACAAGAGCTGGTTTTTTTAGTAGGAAGAGAGGAACCGTTATTAGTAACCATGCAAGAGCGATGCCTATTAGTGGATATATGCCCCATGTTACGGTGAATCTTTTTACTACGATCATGTTGATTGCAAGTATGATTAATATTGGAACTACTGCAGAAACACTAACTGCTTCCCAAGCTACTAATTGCTTTTTCTTACCTGAGATTTCTGGAACTTTCTTTTCTTCTTCCCCTATCAATTCAGGATATTTTTTCTCCTCAAGAATTTGATTAACATTATCTGATTTTTGAATGTCTGATTGACACAAAGGACATTTTTCGATAAAAGAATCGACTTCAACATTACAGTTTATACAATATGACATTTATCTCACATGACTAAGCAATCTTCTTTGTCTCTTGTTTATTTAGTTTTCCTAGAAACGAACAAATCTAAGAGAATTTCCATTCAGCTCTTTTTTAAGTTTATTTTATTTGCAAAATAGATTGTTTTGGTTAAACACTCTCAAAACATAATACTCCTTATCCCCCCTCCATATTTTATGGTCATAAATGTTTTAACGAAACATTCATAACTTTTCAAGCCATTCGTGCTATTGAATGTCACATTCTGCTGATAAATCCAAATTCATGGATAAGGAACACATAAGGTTGTCCTCTATTCTTATACTTCTCATAGTGGATGCTTTAGTTTATTTTGTACCTTATCGTAATGATGTCTTGATAGGGGATTTATTTGGTATTTCCCTTTGGTTCTACTTTGGTGTTCTTAATGGGATTTTACTTCTTCTTGTATACATTCTCTTCAGAGGAGAAGTGGAACTTGACTTTTCCAAAAATGAAGTGGTATTTCGAGATTTCAAGAAACTTAAGAAATGGTCATTCGACAAAGTTTTGGGAATTTACCTTCTTGCATATGATGGAGAATATTTACTCCGAATTAGACCTAAAAGGCTGTTAACTCTTGATCTTCGATTAAGCTTTGAAAATGCTTACGATTTAGTGGATAGATTCAAGAAATTAGGATTTGAGTTCAAAACTGTACGGGACGATAAACACAAACCTCTCTCCTATACTTTTCCAATACTTCTCTCGAAATATGATCGAAAACCAAGCGGGTATAATCCTGAAATCCCTAACTGGAATAGGGGTGTTACTTTAAGAACAAAATTACTTTCTATTACATTATCCCCCTTACTCTATATAATAAGTGCAACCTTAATTGTTAGAATTCCTCATTTATTAGATGGATTATCAGGAACAAAGGGAATTGTTTCTTTCATATATGGTTTTACAGCTTTTCTATTATTTGATGGAGGGTTGTATCTTCTGTTTGGAATCTCGTTGTTAGCTCTTTTACTTAAACAGATAACACGTTTCAAATCGTATTTCCATTCAAGTGATAACTGAAAAATGTATTCAGAATGAGAAGATTAATTTGCATTAATCACTTGAGTTTCTTATGAAAGATTGTCCAGGTTTTGTTATTTCCAGTGCTAGAACCCATGAGAAAAATGCTTCTAGTGAGATATATTATGTTCTTTCAGAGTTGTTTAAACAAGAAGAAGTTAACGCGTTTCCGGTCTCTGGTATCTCTGGTCTTTCAATAGCTACCTTTCAAGGAGATTCTATTCAAATTCTAGAAAAAATTAAGGAAATGATTGAAGACACACCATTTTTTCAATATACTTTGAAAATTGTTCCGTTTCAATATAAAGTCAGTACTTCGATTGAAAATCTAAAAGAAGCAGCAATAAAGCTTAGAACAGAAATAGACGAAGACGATACTTGGAAAATAAATGTACGAAGACGCCACACGCAAATTCCTAGAACTGAAATAATCAGTGCAATAGCAAATGAAATCAACAGAGGAAAAGTAATGCTTGAATCTCCAGACCATTACATAATAGTTGAAATCATCGGAAAATGGACCTATTTCGCGGTGTCTTCTATCCCAGAATTGTCAGTATCTGTTTCACAATTTTATGAAGAAGAAGATGACTTTACATTTTAAATTGATAAAAAAGTAAAAATAAAAAAATAAAGGAAGAAAGATTTTGAACTTTCTTTTTTTCATAGAGGTCTCTGGATTTTTTAAAGGTCTCTTGCGGACACAGTCTTACGACCATTTGCTTTAGCTCTGTTAGCTGCTTTCTTAAGTAGTCCAGCTAGAACATCATCTAAAGCTTTGAGTAGGTCTCCACCAACCTTGTAATCACCGAGTTCTTTGATATATTCTCTAACTTTTGATTGTACGATCATCATTTCGATAGCACTTCTGTCGGTTTTTTACTTGCTCTAAAGCAAGCACGTTATAAAATAGCTAGAACCTATTAAAAACCTTTTCGGTTAAGTCGAAAAATAATGGTATTACAACCTCTCTAATAAGCAAACTCGTTAAAAAAATCCTTTTTAAAGCGTGAAACGCAAGATATCTGATGTTACAAGCCAATTTGGCTTTAAACAGCGTTTTTTTGGAGAATCTGCCGGAATCACAAAGGTTAATAAACAAGTTCAAAAAAATGAAATTTTCAGTGAAAATTTAGCTTTTATCAAGATTTTCATGAAGGAGTTTACCTAATTTTCTCACACCTATATCTATCATATCTTTTTGTAGAAATGAGTAACCTATTCGCATACCACCATTAATGATTTTTAGAGGTTCAATATTTCTAGCTTCAGGATCATATGAATGACCATGGGGCGGATAAAATGCTTTACTTGGAACTACAAGAACCTCATTTGGCAATAAAACTTCTTGATTAAATTTGTTTACATCAAATGTATAAGCTTTTTCTCCCTTAGGTTGCCACCAAATAAAGAAACCACCTGTTGGGGTTGTGTGCTCTCCTTCTGGAAAAGTTTCTATTAGCGCATTGAAAGCTGCATCTTTTCGTTCTTTATATTTATTAACGATAATTGGAAGTTGCTCATCAATATATTTGTCATAATAAATTTCTGCTACTCTTTGAGTCAAAGTTGGTGTGCATAAGTCTAAGTAACCTTTGGATTTTTCAGCTTGACCAAGTAATGTGTCGGGCATTATTGAATAACCTATTCGCAAAGGTGCTGCTTCTTTCGATGAAGAAGAAGTATATATTACGCGAGTATTGTCTTTATCCAAAGTTTTCATGGTCGGTATTCGTTGTTCAAATTGTATTTCTTTGTATGCTGCATCACAAATTACGATAACATCATGTTCTTCTGCAATATTGAACAATTGCTGTCTTCTTTTGAAAGACAATGTTGTACCCTTAGGATTATCACTATCCTCTACCACATAAAGAATTTTTACCTTTTTTCCAAATTCTTTTTCTGCCTTTATGATTGTATCTTCAACATATTCAGGAATCAGTCCTTCATTATCTGTAGGAGCAGTTACTGCATGACCTCCAACTTTTACAACTGTTGTAATAAAACCCAAATATGCTGGAGATGGTGTAACTACAATATCTCCTGGATTGATCAAAATATCTAATGCAATGTAAATTGCTTGTTGGGAACCTGTTGTAATCAAAACCTTTTCCCATTCTTCAGCTCCACTTATTATTCCCGCTCCATCTCTTTGATGAATTCTTTCCGCTAATACTTTACGAAGTCCAGTAATTCCAGCTGTTGGACCATATTGAAATTCTTTGATAACATTTTTTTCATCAGCATCATAATAATCAGCTAATTCTCTTAGAATCTTAGGAAAGATTTTTGTTGGAAGATTCCCAGGCAATCCAGCTGCCAAGTAGTACTTTGCCTTGCTTTTTAGAAGCCTTCTTATTTCGCTCTCAGGTATTTCTTGCGTCCAGTTTGCTAGAATGTTTTTTATTGTGTCCACCTCTTACACCAATTAAATATGTGTTCTTGAACTGTATTTCTTTCATTAGAAACCTCTAAAAGATTTTCCGTTCCTCTATGAAGTAAATGAAAGGGAAAAATATTGGCTGTTTTACTCGTACAACCAATCTGCATCTATTTTAGTGTATGAAGACATTTCTTCTTCAGTGAAGTAGATTAAGAACTCGGTTTTAGCATTTTCCGGTGAATCACCCGCATGGATAATGTTACGACCAATTTCTAATGCATTATCGCCTCGAATTGACCCCGGTTCTGCTTCAGCGGGATTAGTAGCACCAACAATCTTTCTAGTTATTTTGACAGCGTCTTTTCCTTCAACTACCATTGCTACAACGGGACCACATGTTATGTATTCCAGTAATCCATTGTAGAATGGTTTTTCCTTATGGATTGCATAGTGATTTTCAGCTTGTTCTTTAGAAACCTTGAACATTTTCATTGCTATGATTTTTAGTCCAACTTTCTCTATTCGTGTAATTACTTCTCCAATTAACCCTCTTTGTACACCATCAGGTTTAACCATAATAAATTCGCGTTCCAATTTTGTCACCTTGCTATATATTCAATTTTTTGACTTGAGAATAAAAATCAATTGATTGGAACATTTCACATGTAAGTACTTGAATTTAGATATATAGAATAAATAAAAAATTAAAAAGAATAGTATTGGAAAAGAAATTACATGACTTTTCTTTCGTATCTCTCTGTCCATTTTAGCTTCTTTGGATCACGTTTTAGAACTAATTGAGATTTTTTACATTTGCTTGAACAAAAGGTTAGAACTGTTCCTGTTTTTTGAACGTAAAGCAGTCCACATCCATGTTCGACATCTTTTCCACAATATGAACACTTTTTTATTTTTGGCATCGTTTCATTACCTCTTACGTATTTTCTTTGCTTCTCTTTCTGTCTCTCGTAGCATAACTACGTCGCCTTTACGAACAGGACCCTTAAGATTTCGAGTTAATATTCTGTTCTTATCTCGACCTTCTAAAACCTTGACTCTAGCTTGGATAACTTCGCCAACACTGCCTGTTCTGTCAAGAACTTGAATCACTTCAGCAGGGATAGCATCATAGTCACTTTTAGCGCTCATTTCTTTCACCTAGCTTACTTTTTAAGTTCAGCTAATTTGTTGTTCAAACTTTTAATAGATTGCTTAGCTTCACCTGCATCAACTATTGCAATTGAAGCTGATCCAACCTTGAGTCCAGTTGCTTTTCCTAGTTCATCCTTAGTTGGGACAAATATGTAACTTATTTTGTGCTCTTCACACAAAAGTGGTAGGTGCATAACAATCTCTGGAGGGTTAACATCCTCTGCGATATAAACCAGAAAAGCTGTTTTTCTCTCAATTGCTTTGGTTACCTCGTTTGTTCCTTTTCGGATTTTTCCAGTCTTTGAAGAAGACTCTAATATTTTCAAAGACTCTTTAACAATTTCATCGGGAATTTCGAATTTTTTAAACATATTCTTCACCTCGGGCACAATAAACGTGCCTTCATTAGGTATAGAAAAGAAATTTAGTAGAATTTAAAAGAATTTTCTTTGAGTAGACTTTTTATTTGATTCTTGTACAAACTGCATTCTTCTCTTTGAGGACATCTAATACTCGTTTATTCTTTTGTCCATTTACTATTATTATCTCATTTACTGATTTAAGAATAGAAAGAATACTTTCAACTTTTCCTTCCATTGAGCCAGTAACATCTATTGTTTCTTCTGAAATGCCAGAAATAAAGGACAATGATTTTAAATCTTCAACAGCTGCGCTTTTCAGGCATTCCTTTTGGTTTGTTTCTGGATTTATAACCATTAAACCATC
>DAOVRE010000044.1 GCA_030628305.1 Candidatus Heimdallarchaeota archaeon
TTACAAATCAGAATCTTGTAATTAGGTTGGAGGAAGCGGATAGAATCTTGGAAGATGATTACGCTCAGTTCCATAGTGTTATAGTTGACAATGGTATCCAGTATGAATCTCCGTTGTGGGATATAGCTTGTTTTCTGACCTATTATGAACTTTCACCTAAATCAGTAAAAAAACAAAAATGGGTGGAATATTGGTTCAAATTCAGTAGAACAAGAAGATACAAGAATCTAATTTATATGGTTCCAGCTAGTTATGTTGCATTATCTGATTTGCGTAAAGCTAAAAACTTTTTCGTCAATCTTCTAGAACAAAGCAAAAGATCAGTGAAAGAGTTAACATGGGACACTTTCCTGTCTATTTTCTATCAATTCAGAGCATCTGTTAAACCCTCATTTAATAAAAGAGAATTTGCTGTGTTCAAGACAATTCTAGATAGACAGACAATGGTTTCAAGCGAACTTAAAACTTACTTAGATATTGATCTTTCCAATATTTCAAAATATAAAAACATAGTAGAATCTAAGAGAGTCTTGCATCAAGGTATATCATTAAACTATCATAAACTTGATCTTTCAGTATATGGGTTGATGTTTGAATACCCTCTGACTAACGATATTAATCTTTTCTCTGAATTGTCAAAAAGTGCGTTCTTTCATTCTTTGTATACTGGAAATGTTGGGTGCAGATCAGTTTTCTCATATTTCGTCACACCAAGATTTAAAGAAGTAGAAAGAGACTTCAAAAAGTTATCAAAGACAATATGTGAAAATAATCATATCCCCAGCTCTCGTGTTTTACGATTTCTAACAGAAACTAGATTAAAATCATTTAATTGTAACATCTACGATTTTAAGAATGGACAATGGAAACTTGAACCTCAAAATCTTCAGTTTACCCTTCAAGATTATGATTCAAGATTAATAGAATCAGTACCTATTATAACACGAGATTTTGAGAAGTGTGGTCATGAAAAGTTAAGATTGAATAAAACTGGTCTTGATGTCTTAAATCACATTCTAGCAAATAAACATCTATCAATAAGGGAGATAGTCAGAGACCTTAAATTAACCGAAAAAGAAGTGAAAAAACAAGTTGAAAAACTTCAAAAAAATGAGTTGTACAAATTGCGATACAACCCCTTATTCGTATTTGGCTTAAAACATATTATCTTCTTTCTTAGTGATTTCCATGAAAATCAGCATGAGATTCATAAGACTCTATCCTTCTTACCAGAAGTATTTAGTGAACAATATGTATCAAAAGGAAAAAATGGTCTATATCTCGTCCTTAGGGTTCCATATGAGCTTGTGGTAGATGCAATTGAGTCACTAACTAGTTTTTTCAAAGGAAAAATAGAGAATCTTTTCATAGTTGACCAAATGATTACAACAAGATATCAGTTGCCTATGGATAGATATGAAACAGTTTTTCAGGAGTGGAAGTATTTATCTGAAGATATTCTAGGCGTTGATGTTAAGTGAATGAGATCTATTTGATTTTTTATCAATTCATACCTTTAATAGAAATAACTTTCTCGCCAGAACTTCGAGATCACTTGAAATTCTTAGCCGAAGGAAACACCACAGCTAGAACTATTGAAAAGTGTTATAAAAACAAAAAGATTTGTGAAACATCAGAAGACATTAAAACTGCATTTTTTCCAACTTACAGCGATTTGAGATGGTCTTGGTACGATGATGGTTATAACTATTACAGAAATTTTCGGGGTTTCATTTTTCAAAACCAACCACTAAGACCGCTTGTCCCAATAATTTCTAGAACAATTAAATGGAAAATAACTCCAGCACTAGATTCTATAATTGTTTCAACTAAAAAAGCCGAATTATCTCCAATTTTAATTGGTCGTTCTATAAAAAAAGTTATACTCAAGAAGACAGAGAAGAGTGTTATAGATTTGGAATCGAATCTGAAGGTATTGCTCCGTTTCTGCAATAAGAGTAAAAACAAAGAAAAAATGTCTTTTCTAAATGGAGTATTCACGGAAACAGGTGCTATAAGCATTCAAGATTCAGATATTATAACAATCATTGAAACAGATCCACAGACATATAAAAATCTTGATTTTACTAATCAGAAAATAAGTCGCATATATTATGGTGGAATAAATCTCTTAGTACACGATATGAAAAAAGTTTATGTAATTTACAAAGAAAAGCCACCTAAGGTACTAAGGAAGAGAGTAGAGAAGATCGTTTCTTTAGTTTTCAGTTTGAAATTCCTTATTCAGCGTGCAACATATTTATTGAGCACTGACTTATTAGAAAATATGGGGGTTAGAGATGTTTCAAACGTTATGGGATACTTTCTATCATCTTTAAATCCATCAATTTATTCTTCTCAAAATATTCCAAATCTGCTTCCAAAACATTACCAAAGAATGCTATTCAAATCACTTTGTAGAAAGATGAACCTTCTCAACAATTTCTCCTATCTTTTTGAAAAAATCAAGAAAAAAATACTCGATATGCCTGCTTATGAAGCAAGTTTCTTTTTCAGGAAGAAGAATATTTTCACAAACGATTTACGAGACAAAGTTATTCTTACTCTAGCTGAAGAACCTGAACCTAAATTAACAGAGAAGGAAAGACTGATGTTGGACTTCTTTATTTATCAATATAAGAAAGAACTTGACAATGATGCCTTGTATGATTTCAAAGTCCGAAGAAAAAAAACCTTAGGATTTATGTCTAGAAATTTTATTAGACAAAACATTAAACTTTGGTTAGAAGTCAAGGGATTTTCAACTAAGGCTTTTACAGATAACGAGTTGAAAAAAACCCCAGTCGCTGATGTAATAAGTAGGTTAAACAAAAAGGACTTGATACTCATCGACCAAGTGGAAAAGGGAAAAACAGATCTTCATTTGAGCCTTAATGAAGCAAACAAGTTTGTAGAAAAACTATTGTTATGAAGCATACTGTTTCTTATCTATTCCCGTTGATTATCATTATTTAGCTTTTATGGTAATTTCTCGGTGTTTTTTTATAATTTTGAGACAAATAAATCCTCTTTATAATACTATTCATTCTCTGTAATTCAAGTGAGTGATTTCATGTTCTATAACCTCGGTAATTTAAAGTCACAATTTCATAACAGGACTGGAGTCATGTTGACTATGGGTAGTGCTGGAAGAACTATTCTGAATGGAGTTTCATTTTTTTCAAAATGTTGTGTATTGAGGGTAGGTTGTGTTGATTGATTTAGAATGGCGAATGAAAATGGGAAAAAGTTATCAATTTTACTGTAAGGAATGCGAATTAAATATGATTTTATATGAAGGCATCAAGTGCAAATCAGATAATACTTCAATAAACCATTACTGTTTTAACTGTAACAAAATATCTTATCATGATTCTTGTTTAGATTGTGGAGATAAACTGCATTACTCTATTGAGATACCGAAGAAAAAGCGAAAGATGTCCACTTCTTATGATCAACCTATTGAAATCAAACTAGAATGTCCTAGCTGCAATTCTAAAGAAACTATTCTTACAAAGATTGGTGAATGGTTGCGTTGAAAGTTTGTAAAAAAACTATAAACTAACTATGTGATGCTAGCAAACAGCTTTCCTTCTTAGGGCTGATTTCAAAAATAATATTAAAGAAGAACTAATTTTCTTTTTCTTCTATTTTTCTATATTATTCATTATTCAAGCTTAAATTTCTCGTAGTTAGGATATAATGTAACCATTGTTGCCCCTTTTCCTACAGAGTTAACAATTGCTGGAGGAATTTTCCAGACAAAACAATTTTTCACCTGTTTCACCTTTCTTACTTCTGCTTCTAACATTTCTGCTTTCTGCATGCCATTCGAATGAGATATAATTAAATCATATACTATCTCATCTGCCATTTTTGATTCTATCTCTTTAATTATTTTCTTCAAAGCTCCTTTAAATCCTATCCCCCCTCCAAACCCTATGACACCTTCATCCAGTGGTATATGATATATCGGTTTTAATTTCAGTGTATTTGTTAGTAAAGACACGTGAACACTTTTCTTAACTTTACCTGATTGAAACAATGTCGTGAAATCTTTTGAGAAACCAATGGTGTAAATTTGTGGTTTAACTTCATCAAAATAATTCGTAATTTCCTCAATACTTTTGTTTTCTTTCAGCATTTTTTGTGCATATAGAACAAAAGCAGCTTGACTAGCTCCAGCATACTGTGTGGGATAGAATTCGATCTTGATTTTATCTTTCATCTTCTTAGCTGCAAGACGTACAGAGTTAACTTGATTTGATGTTTTTGGTGTCATAAATGGATAGATAATTGCATCATATTTGTCTTCCTCTGCTTGTTTCAGCACACTTAAAGCGTCGTCAGGTGAAGCAAAACTGGTTTTAGGGGCAGGATTAATAAGATGCAAGTTTTCAGTAAATTCCTCTCTATCTATCTCTGTTATCTCCTTTTTATACCCTTCATTGTATTCTACCAATATTTCTAAAAGAGCAATTCCGTGTTTGAACACTTGCCCCTCAGTTAATAAAGCTTGAACCATACAGCACGATGCGCAATGGCAGGAAATGTTGTCGGAGTAAATGCGCACTCCCTTCCTTCCCCAATCATGATTCTCATGATTCTTCCCCTCAACGCACGTGAGGGGACCCATTTAAACGACGGTTAGACCGCCTCTGGCAAGTTTAACCAAGTTTCATGACGTGCGACGTATTGGTGAAGTTGAACAGCAAAAACTCCACTTAATAACACAATCCCCACAAAGCAGAATGCAAGTAGAGATAATATCTTTCTTTTTTTCATTTTTTTCTCCACTAAAGTCCAAAGACTTAGTAAACTAAACGTAGCACATAAAATACATGAATACTTGGCAACAAGTATTGTGCAACAGTTGACTACGGTAGTGCAACTATTCCCAAATATTATTTAACAATTATTTAATGTGTGTACTCAGCGAGCACAAATGAAATTGTCCCTAAGTGATTTTTGTGGTTTCAACTACCTAAAAAAATCAGAAACTTTGAGTTGGAGTCTGCAGATTGACTTCAGATTCTTCTTGTTTGAACTCTTTCCAGAGTGTTCTATTAAGCATGAGATCTACATCTAATCTTGTTGAAGGAGATTTTGTTATCAAACCTTGTAAACTAATACTAATCCATTCAAATGAAAACTTAAAATTTATTTTACTCCATAAACGAATAACAATATCGTACCAGATAATAGAATATAAAGCCACTAGTAGAGCATAGGTCATCTTTCCATAACCTAGAGAATTAAGAAGAAAATTTACTCCAGTTAATTCACCCAAAACCAAGTTTAGTGTCCATTTCGGCAATAAATCCAGTATCTCTAGGCCATAAATTGACAAGGCAATCATTCCCCATCTACGGCAATATCTAACAAATCTTCTATTTGCGAAAATATGAGCTCTGGCTCTATATTCAACAAATCGAAGAATAGCAACTAAAGCTATAACTTGTCCCCCGAGTTGTATAAGATGAGTGCTGAGAGCAGTTCTTTGATTGAAAATAGAAAATGGAAATCCTAATGCAATCAGAAGCCCTCCAATGCCCATAGATACTATTCCTCCAATTAATCCAATAAGCGGTAGTTTTCTTGAAGGTGTTTTTCCCGATAAGACAATGCCTATTATTGCACCTATAAAAGCTGTTGAAAGACAAGGAAAGAGAGGTTCCACCTCTCCTGCAATTATAGCCATAAACCATGCTTTGAATGAAGCATTTGAAGCTTGAACATGGATGTTAGGCCAATAAGGCGTTTGGACAATTTCCATATAATCTGGAAAAGTTGTTGGAATTACCCAATTCATTGAATCTACCCAATTTTGAACGAACTGTGTTGATATTAAGATAGAAACTGCTAAAACTACGTATATGATAAGGTTTCTTTTGATTTTTTTGTATCCGTCATTACGAATAAGGAAATAGTTGACAACTGCTGTAATCATGATGCTAAATGCAATTGTTTGTAATGTGTGGATTTGAAAAAATTTGCTCCAAATCTCATAAGCAGTGTTCCACGAGTTTCTTCCAGTGATTGCTGATCCAAAGTAACCATAATAGCCAAAACCGTATATTGCTGATCCAAAGATATACAAAAGAAAACCAGATAGTAACTGTTTAAAGAGTAATTTTTTTGCATCCATACCTTTAGCAGCCTTTTTGAACATAACAAGAGTATTTGCAGTTATTGATATTAATAAAAAGAAAGTGTTCCATGTTCCAACGAATGCTACGAAGAGACCCAAGCCTACAAGAATTATTGAATATTCAAATAACTTTGAGGGATCTTCAATTACCCAGTCGTAATCATAAACATGGTAAAAACAATGAGCAAAGGTCATTACAAGAATGGATAATCCTCGGAGAAAATCAATAGAAACGATTCTTTCAGATGACTTTTTTTCATTAAACTGTTCTTGATTGCCCCTTAGCTCCATACTCAGACTATTAGATACTATCATTTAAAAATTCTTACAAGGCTAGATTTGTTTTTCTAACACAAACTAACTATTTTCCGTCTAATAACATGTTAAATATTGTATGTCAGGAGTTGGGTGACTTACAAATTGAATCTTGATTTGCTTGTTAATATTTATGTTAAAAAGAAGAAAAGTTCTAGACTTTCATCTAGAAAAAATAAAGTATGTTGAAAGCAGTATTATTCAACAATTGTTACGTTTACAGCTTGTGATCCTCTATCAGTATCTTCTAAGTCATAGGTAACTTTTGTCCCTATTTGAAGAGCGTAAAAGTCTCCAGTAACTCCAGAAGAATGGAAGAAAATATCTTTTTCTGCGTCTTCTTCATTTTCTATAAAACCATAACCTTTATCGGTCATTACTTTTTTAATAGTTCCTTGCATTTTAGTTTTCCTCTTGTGGATTTATCACGTTTCTAAAGGTGTGATGTCCTTCTTAAATAAAAAAGAGTAATATCAAATATTAAATTTAATTAAAGATTGAAGTTTCTAATTTATTTACGGTTGTTCTTTTGGGAAATCATTAATAAATTTGTGCATAATACTTATTTTTTGTTAAAAGAGGTAGAGATGAAGTATGAGGGTGGTTTTAGAGGTTTCCTCTATGATAAACAACTGATTTCATAGCTTCGTATTTCATCTTTTTGATTGCTTTCTCGATTTTCATGTTTTGTATTTTTTTATTCATTTTTTTGCACCTAACCTAACATCATCATCCCTTTTAAAAAGGATTGAACACAGAAAGAGGTCACAAGTTGTGATATAACTTTCAAAAATTATGATAAACAGCTTGAGAGGCTTTAGATTCTTGATTTTGTTATAAGACAATAAGACAAAATCAAATCATAAATCTACTTAAATAAAAAAAGAGAAAAAAAGAGAGTATTATAGAGCTATTTCTATCAAATAAGCAGGATGATCAGACTGTCCTTCTTCAATATAATGTGCTTGGATAACTGTAAAACTTGGACGTAAAAAGATATGATCTATTCTATCCTCTGCTGGCGTTCCATATACTATTTGCCAAGAATCAGCTAAACCTGCACCAATGGTTATGTTGTATTCAGCTGAGTGAGCTCGGAAATTGAAATCTCCCATATAGATAACATCAGATAAACTCGAAGTTCTACTTACCATCTCTTGCGCTTGATAGATTGTAGTAATGTCTTCGTCACCAGCAGGATGATTAACAAATACGTTGAAAACTCTCGTTCCAACGGTGATTTGCGCTTGAGCTGATCCTATCTGTTCTTGGTCACTGTATGCGAAAAAGGAAATTGCATTTGAAATAGGATATTTGGATAGAATTGCACAACCATATGTGTTCGTAACTGTCTTTGGACCATAGTAGGAATACATATTCAGATTAGAGGCAAAATATCGTACTACATCCATGTTTCCACCTGAAATTCTGGCAGGATCACACTCTTGTAATCCAATAATATCTGGATTAATTGCGCGAATGAGCTCCAATTGACCATCATAATTCCAATCTCCTGAAACATTGATTCCTTGCTGAATATTGTAAGTTAATATTATAAGTGATGTCTTCCCTTCAGTTGAATTATTGGGTCTAGGTGTTGTGAGAACAGCTCCTGTAATTGTACCTATAAGGATAATTCCGAATACAACACTTACTCCTATCTTTGAATTACGCTTCTTAACCAACTTGTCAAGTTTCATTGAAGATGGACCAATAATCAATGTTGTTGCTGAAAGCAGAAAAGCTGGTATGAAGAAGGCTAACCAATATTGATCCCTAAATCCGAAGCTTATGGGAGGAAGATATCCCCATACGTTTGGTAGTACTTGAACAAAGAGCATTATTATGATAAATAATCCACCAATTGTGAAACTACCTCCTATTTGTGATGGTTTAGGTTTCAAATTGACAATCTCTCTTACAAGGAATACGAAGTTTAAGTAAATGATCGGAGAAGTAAGTATAGCAAATGCAAGTGGTATATGGTGGAACCACTGTGTTGCTGGTGCTAATAATGGAAAAGCAGCTGGGTCATTTGTGAAGAAAATTTGATGGACAAGTACAGTCATGGTGAGAGATATTGCAAAAGCTGCATTCCAAATCGCTATCATCCAAGATTTCAGATAGTTGATGAGATCAGGCTTCCATAACATAACTCCACTAAAAACTCCCAACATACTAACTATCCCCACTACAATTCCTATATAATTGCCTTCAGTCCACCTAGCGATTACTGTAGGACTCATGAAAACAAACCAAATAAGCACGAAAATACTGAACAACCCCATTGTTAAACCAAGGATTTTTCCGAAACCTCCTTTCTGAGTAGGTTCTTCAGAAGTAACAGTATCTTTGCTTGTTAGATAATCGTCTCGATCTCGTAAGTATATTCCAACAAGGATTACTGAGGCTAAAATCCCTAGCGCCCAGCCAATTATTTGATTCCAGCCATATTGTGAAATGTCAACCGTTGAATTTGCTGTTCTATAGAATATGGACATGGCTACTCCAATAGCTAAACCTATTGCCATATCTACACTTATCTTTTGTTCATGTTTTCTCATCTTTGTGAGGAAACCGCCAAAGAAAATAAAGAAGCTTCCAACAGACAAACCAGCCATTATGTAAACTGCTTGTTTAGAAACTAATGGTTCAATCAACCTTGTAATGATCATAAGCTCTCCAGAGACTAGTAAAACAACATTTGGAGCACGCTTCCAGAATATTAACAAAACTAGAGGTGATAATAGAAAAAGCAAACCAAGAATATTCTCATCAGGTTCCGCGTTAAGAAGTGCATAA
>DAOVRE010000132.1 GCA_030628305.1 Candidatus Heimdallarchaeota archaeon
AAATTAGCGATAGTTTAGTTTTCCGACAAAGCTTCTATTGTTTCTGGCACATATCGCTTAATAACTTGCATAGCTAGTCCAACATTGTGTAAATCCCTGCTAGCACCTATTAGAATATACTCTGCTGCACCTGCTAATATTGTGAAACCTTCTTCTCCTCTTATTAACACTTGCTCTAAAATACCATGCTCTAAATTACTAGTTACCATTTTTCCTGTAGAAAGTACCGCTGAAGAGACCGCACTGAGTAAGTCGGGATCTGTTCCCTTCTCTGAGAAAAACGCAACTTTGATACCTTCAGCGTTAACAACAGCTAGCGCCTCTAAATCACAACCTAATGAAATTTGTTTCAGTATTTTGACTAATTGTTTTTTTTGCACAGCTGTTAAATCTATAGACATTTTGTTCACCAGTTTCTTCTAATTCATTATTAACAAGTGTTATACTATTAAGTTTATTGAAACCAGAAAACGGGATTAAGTTAAAACAATCATGCTAACGTATGGCAACAGGAAGTTACCAATAATGCTCAACTATATTCAAAACAAAAAAACGGGGAAAATGGAAACTTTTTATTTGATAACATATTTAGCCTTACCATGAAGCTTTTGTTTATAGTAATGGATGGTCTTGGAGATCGTCCAATACCTGATTTGGGTGGAAAAACTCCACTTGAATATGCTAATACTCCAAATCTAGATAAAATAGCCTCCTTGGGGATGAATGGTCTATTGCATGTTATTGCACCTGGGGTAACTCCCGGCAGTGATACCGCACACTTAGCACTTTTTGGTGTAGACCCCTACAAATATTACACTGGTAGAGGACCCTTTGAAGCTGCAGGAGTTGGACTAGAAGTTAAAGAAGGAGATATTGCCTTTAGAGTCAATTTTGCTACAATAGATGATAATGATGTTATTACTGATAGAAGAGCTGGTAGAATAAAAACTGGAACCGAAGAGTTGTCGAAACTTCTTGAAGGAATTGAGATCGATGGAATAAAGTTTTTACTTAAATCCGGAACTGAACACCGTGCTGCCTTGGTTCTTCGAGGAGAAGGGCTGACTGATAAAATATATGGTAATGATCCGAAGGTTGAAGGGAAAGAGCCACCGATTTTTAAACCGTTAGACGAAAGTTCAGAAGCTCAAAAAACTGCTCGTGTTCTTACTACTTACGTAATGAAAGCAAGAGCTATCTTATCAAAGGCTGAAATTAATGATGAAAGAGCACAAAAAGGATTATTCCTTGCTAATTTTTTATTAATTAGAGGGGCTGGTAAAGTACCTAAAGTACCAAATTTTGAAGAGGAATATTGTCTTGAATCTGCTTGTGTTGCTGGAGGAGGGCTCTATAAAGGCATAGCTAGACTGCTGGGAATGGACATTATTGAAGATGAAAGACTAACTGGAGGTACAGATACCAATCTAGAAGCAAAATTTGAGGTAACACTTGAGAATCTAGAAAATTACGATTTTGTTTTTACACATGTAAAGGGAACAGATAACTTTTCTCATGATGGAGATTATTTGGCAAAAACACATTTTATAGAAAAAGTTGACAAAGAATTGTATAGGTTTTTACCTGAGAATTTTAATCAAGAGATTGTTATAATGGTTACTGGAGATCATAGTACCCCATGTAGTTTCAAGGATCATTCTGCAGATCCTGTACCAGTAGTCATCTATTCTTCAGATTGTAGAAGAGACGAAGTTGAAAAATTCGGTGAATCTTATGCGATTAAAGGTTCATTGGGGCATGTTGTAGGTAAGTATTTAATGGGTATAGCATTAAACGAGATGAGATTGGTGCACAAGTTTGGAGCATAATGAAGAAAATGAAAAATCAAAGTTTCAATTAATCCTTCCCTTTCTGCTGCTTCTCATTGCAGTGGTTGCTGTTTCATTTTCTGCAATTATTGTAGTGGAACTTAATGTAACATATGGTGTTAAATATGAAGTTACTGCGATGTATCGGACTTTATTTGCAGGGATTGGAGCTCTTCTTCTTTCATTTCGCAAAAAAAAGATTAACTGGATAATCCAGAAATCTACTTTGAGAAAAACCCATTGGTATGTCCTTGCAGGTTTACTGTTAGCAATTCATTTTGCTTCTTGGTTTGTTTCACTTGGTTTTACTTCTATTGTTATATCTACAACTCTTGTTGATACTGTTCCAATTTTCCTAGCTGTATTTGGTTATATTTTTTTCAAAGAAAAAATTAATTATTTTGGAATGATAGGCATTGGATTAGCAGTAATGGGAGGTGTTTTATTAGCCTTTAGTTCATCTAATGGTTCTACTGCTCAATCCAACTCATTACTTGGAGTAGTATTATCGTTAATCGGCGCTTTAACCGTTACCTTCTATTTTCTAATTGGAAAGAAAGTTTTACAAAATGCTCCTCTTTGGCCATATTTTGCTTTTGTAAATCTATCATCTGCATTCTTTCTCTTTATTTATTGCTTGATCTATAACAAGTTTGAAAATTTTGAACTATTTGTATTTCCATTAATTGTTTTTGTTTTATTTATTCTATCAGCTGTAGGTCCTTCGTTAATTGGTCATGCAACTTACAATTATTCTCTAAAAAAACTCCCAGCATTTGTGGTTGGAGTTGCAATATTAGGTGAACCAATTGGCGCAACAATTCTTGCAATGTTCTTTTCTAATCAATTCCCTGCGCCTCTTACTATTCTCTATGCAGGGACAATTTTAACTGGAGTAATCATAACTTCCTTCTCTCCAAAAATCAAAACGAATATTTTAAAAAGAAAAGAAAAAGAAAAACCATTAGATCCGAGAGACGTTTAGTAAGTCTTCCAATCTATTCATCGCATTCTCTATTTGATTCAATGTTGGAAGATACACCATTCTGAAACCATTTTCACCATAAGGACCAAATCCCGAGCCAAAAACCGATAGAACGTGTTTCTTACGAAGTAGGTCAAAAACAAATTCCTTATCATTTTTCCAAGTAAACTGTTCCATATCTAGAACAGGGAAAATGTAGAATGCTGCTTCTGGTTTGAAGACAGTTATTCCTTCCATCTCTACTAACCTATTATACATCAAATCCCTTCTTTCGCGTAGCATTCGGATTGTTTCGGGGAGATAAGAACTTAAATCCTGTTTCAGTGCTTCAGCTCCAGCTTTTTGTAAAGGTGTAGATGCACACAACCTGATTCTTGTGAGTTTATTCAAACCTTCCCAAGGTCCCTCTACTTTATTTTCAGGATCGTGTAAGTAGGCATATCCTAGCCTCCATCCTGGAGCTAAAAACACCTTGCTAAAGCCGTTGTATGCAATTACTGGAACATCTTTTGCAACTTTTGCAGTTGCTATGTGTTTCAGTCCTTCATCTAATATTAATCCATCATAGGTTTCATCTGAAACGATACATGCATCATATTCTCCAACAACATCGACGATTTCCTTTAGCACTTTTTCTGGATAAACAGATCCTGTAGGATTATTTGGACTGTTGAGGAAGACAAGTTTTGTCTTATCATTCATTAAAGATCTGATGTGCTCTGCATCTGGATAAAAATTATCTTGAACTACTGTTTTATAATATTGAATTTTCGTATCAAAAATTGTAGCATTTCCTGAATAACTAGGATAATGAATACCTGGTATAACTACATTATCTCCTGGATTTGTGAAAGCCATGAATGTCATCTGTATGCCCTCAGACACACCCGCTGTTGCAACAACTTTGTCTGCTGTGACACTTACTCCATGTTTGCCATTTTCATATATGGCTACTGCTTCTCTATATTCTGGAAGTCCTTGGGAGTTGGCATAGAAATTATAGTTCTCCTCTTCTGCATACTTCAAAGGTTCAGTGAGTAGTTTTGGGGTTTTAAAGCCATACTTTATTGGATCGCCTATATTTAGTTTAATGATTTCATGTCCTTGTGCTTCAACTTCTGCTGCTACGGTTAGAACATCTCGGATAGCATAGCTGAATTTTTCAGTTCTTTCTGATATCTTCATTATCTTATTCCCTGCTGCGTGATAAATAAAAGATAACTCACAAAAAATAAAAGTATTGGTTTGACTATTACATACATTGTTTTAAAGTTGGACACAGTATACTATTTCCCAGATATTACATCCCTAAATAAAGTAATTTTTGCTATTTTACTAAAATAGGTGTTATAATGCCTGCTATAGCAAACTGTAGTTTTTGCAGTAGTCCTGCACAATATTATTGTAAATCATGTAAGAGGAAACTTTGTTCAGATCACATAATAATCTCAAATACTGTGTACTATTGTGATAACTGTGAGGAAGACTGTTATGAACAAAATTGTCCCACTTGTGGAAAAGAAACAACAACAACTAGACATGAACCAGTTCATCGTTGCGATTGGTGTAAATCTGCTTCAGTTGAGGACGGTTTGCTATATTACCAACAGCTACCACAGTTAATTTTCTCTGCTGTAACTCTTCTCCATAAGAAATTGTCCAAAGTATGGAAACTTACTAAACATTATGTTGAGGTTGTTGACACTGTTTACGAAATCAGAAAAGCGAAAATTATGCTTTTTGCAGATGTTGAAGATGAAATAACACTCCTTAGAAGTAAAATTGCAACTTTCATAGATCATCTTGTAAAGTTTGAAAATGAAACTTTTACTATGGTGGATGAGAAGCTTCGCAATATTGGTTATATGAGATATACAAACTTGAACAATATTGAGAAAGCAGAAGAAGTTTTAGCTTTGATGGAAAACCGCTTGAATCTTTTGGATAATACATTAGAAAATAAATTTGAGGGAATTGAAAGTGATTTCAATATACTCGACCAGAAAGTAAATTATTTGAGGTTCCAGTTTGGATTTCTCAAAAAAATACATCAATTACTTCCAGATAATGAAAAGGAAGAACTAATTGCTGTAATTCCTCGTGTTTGGTTAAAGAAAAACAGTAGAATTGCCAAAAAATACCTTCTTGTTTTCACAAGCCAGAACCTCTATTTGATGAGAGAGAAGGGATTGTTTGCTGTAAAATTAATAACAAAAGAAGCTATTAGTTTATCTTATATCATTAATAAAAAGTACATTTCAAAATTGCTGTCAGGAAAAACTTTCAGATTCAAAACTCGATTGGATTCATACGTTTTATATGGTCGAAAAGCGACACTAGAACAGATTTTAACTTATTTCCAATTAGTGGACAATTATATTGATTTTTCCATTCATAAATCCTCAATAATCGAAGATCTCAAAGATTACTCACTCACAATAAGTGAACTCAAGAGCAATATTCAACGTAACCATAATCATCTACGATCCTACCTGCTGAACAAACGTGAACTGAAAAAGGAGTTATATTGGAGAGAGGGTCAAGATGCAAAGTTCAACAAGCTGTTTGAACAACTGTTAGCGGTCGAACGTAAGGTTCATCGTTTAAATCAATCTCGAA
>DAOVRE010000060.1 GCA_030628305.1 Candidatus Heimdallarchaeota archaeon
AACTACATGCTGAAATTGGATATATTGACTTCTTCAAACGCCTCTATGACTCTGAGAAGATTGAAAAACAGACAGGTATCCAAATGATAGAAAAAATGCGAGATATTACTATTCGTTCAATTTATCTTATCCAAAATGCTAATATTATGCTATTACTTCAAGAGGAAACAGTACTAACTAACCAGAAATTGGAGGATATACTCAAACATACAATAAGATACATAAATAATTTCTTCGCTAAAAGAGTGCAATTGGAAATAAACAGAATTCAAGATGTCCTTGTACTTGGTGATGAATTTACTTATCGTATTTTCGTTAATCTTATTGTAAGGATGATGGAATATACAGATGATGTATTGTTAGTAGATATAACAGTAGGAACACCAGTTTTTGAAACAATTAAAGCTAAATTGCATTTTGAAGGAACCGTTCTTTCTAATGTTGATAGAAAAGAACTTCTTATGAACCAAAGCCTTGACAGGAAAAAACTAGATGTCATTGTTATTCAAAAATTATTAAATAGATACCAAATGGAATTGAAAATAGATAATGTCCGTCGATCAGGAGAAATTGTGGGGACAAAAATGACTCTTTCAATTCCAATTGTTCTCACAGAATCAACAGCGCAATAGTTCAATGAATAACTTATACTACTAATTTTATTGAGAGTATATTAGCTGATTATTTTAATATCTTTATTCCATAGATTTTGGATTAGATGCTCTTCTATCCAAATTTTAAGAATTTGGACATATCCAAAAATTATTTATATGCTTCAAGTAAACAACAGCTGAACACCATGACAAAAAAGATCTCACTAGCAGATTCAACAGCAAATTCTATAGTTAAAGTAGAGAAAATTGTTACTGGACAAAAAGCTAGGAGATTCTTAGCAGATTTGGGAGTTTTAGAGGGAGTTAAACTTCGAATAATAAAAAATGATTTGGGTCCCATTTTGGTCGAAGTAAAAGCGACAAGAGTTGCTATAGGTAGAGGAATAGCAACAAAAATTGAAGTTACTGCTTAGCCCGGAAATGAAATTAATGAGAAGATCCCGTTTTAATAGAGGAAAAAGAAGATTTAAGCGGAAGCATTATGGAGGTAGACCTCTTAGTGGCAAGCCTCATATTGGTATGCGTTTTGCTTCTGCAGATTCTGACCACACCATAGAGCATCGTATAGCCTTTCTAGGGAACCCTAATGTTGGTAAATCGTCTATTTTTAACGTTTTGACAGGTAGTCATCAACATATCGGGAACTGGCCAGGAAAAACTGTTGAGAAAAAAGAAGGTCATTTTCTTCTATCTGATGAATACTTTTCCCTTATAGATTTACCAGGGGCTTATTCGCTTTCTGCTCATTCTGAAGAAGAAATAATTACAAGGCAATATGTAGTAGAAGAAAAACCTGATTTGGTGTGTGCTATTGTTGATGCAACTAGGTTAGAGAGAACCTCTTACATTGCTCTTCAAGCTCTCGAACTAACTGATAATATTGCTTTGATTGTAAACATGATGGATCTTGCAGAAAAAGAAAATATTCAAATTGACAGACATAAACTAGAAAAACAGCTTGGTATCCCTGTTTTACTTGTTAGTGCTTTCGACAATAGCTGCATTATTAGAATCAAGAAATTTCTTTATGATGCTTTGCACACAGAAAAATATACTTTCACACCAGCATACTTACTCTATTCTCAGAAGTTAGAAACAATGATTAACAGTGTTTCTAGACAAATTGAAAATAGAGAAAAACTGAGGGATTATCCAACAAGATGGTTGTCTCTCAAAGTACTAGAGGCTGATAAATGGGTCATTTCAAAACTTGAAGAGGAATATGTTCTCGATGATATTTTCAACAAAATAGAGAAACTAAAAACATCTGAAAATTTTGATCCAGCTGATGAGATAACTAAGAGGAAATATAGAGCTCTAGAAAGTATTCTCAAGAAATCAGTTACTGGTATAGAAGATTTTAAAGAAAAATTAAGTGACAAAGTCGACAAAGTAGTGATGCATAAATTCTTGGGTTATCCGATTCTGATTCTCATTTATTCTGCATTCTTCCTAATTACTTTTTACGCATCAGGTCCAATAATAAATGGATTAGATTATTTACTTAATTCCTTTTCAGAAATTGTAAGAGGTTGGCTAGTAGCAGTTAATAGCCCCATTTTTCTCAATAGTCTAATAGTAGATGGAATATTAGCGGGAATTGGTGCTGTTCTGCTTTTTATACCTATTATAATTATTTTCTACATTCTCATTGCAGTGATGGAAGATTCAGGATATCTTGCCAGATCTGCTTATCTAATGGATATTATATTAGGAAAATTCGGATTGCAAGGAACAGCATTTCTCAGCATGATTATGGGATTAGGGTGTAATGTAACGGGAATATTGGCAGCTCGAACCATCAAAAGTGATAGGGATAGAATTTCAATGATTTTAACAAATTCCTTTATTCCTTGCGCCGCAACATTGGGAGTAATTGCTTTTCTCACAGGTATCTTCTTCAAAAACAAACCTTGGTTTGCTGCGTTACTCATGTTAATATTATATGCACTGAGTTTCCTACTAGTGTTTCTATCTTCAATGTTCTTTAGACTGTTCTTAGGGAAATCAGATACAATGCCTCTTATCATCGAAATACCTGAATATAGACTGCCTAGATTAAAAAATATTTTTCATTTAACTTGGGAAAGAGCGGGAATTTTCATTAAGAAAGCTGGTACTTTCATCTTTATTGCATCGATAGTTATTTGGTTTGTGAGTAATATCCCTTATGGAGTATCTCCTGAATATACTATCGCAGGTTACATCGGAAGGGGATTGGCTTTTATTACTGAACCTTTGTTTGGATTTGATTGGAGAATGGTTGTACCGTTACTGTTTGGAATTGCAGCTAAAGAAGTAGTAATTTCTGCTCTAAGCATACTTGGATTATTAACCGCAGCATGGACAACCCCCCAAATCATTTCATTTCTTGTATTTCAAATGACATATGCACCATGTTTTGCTACTTTAGCAATAATAAGATCAGAGACAAAGAGCTGGAAAATGACTGCA
The DNA here is from genome assembly GCA_030628305.1 of Candidatus Heimdallarchaeota archaeon. The sequence goes on from DAOVRE010000060.1 coordinate 3,069, forward strand.
ATTGGTTTCTTTTATCCTCTAATAGTGACGTCTCTGATAACAGTTGCAGTTTATCATGTCCTATTACTATTCTTTTAGGTGAAAATATGACAACAAGTATCAATAAAATCGAAGAACTCTCTGTGAAAAACAGAATAAAGAGATGGTTAGGAAAAAAGTTTGGTTCAAATGAAAATTGCGGTTCTCAATGTTCAAAGTGTCTATATTGCCCCTATATCCAAAACAGTAATTATACATTTAAAATTGAGAAAAGAAATAAATGAACTCTGTTATATAACTGCTTTTATTCGTAAATCAGCAATATTTTACTTTCTTTTGTTAAATGATAAGTATTAAATGAAACTAAAATAGTTTGACACATGCATCGAGTATTTATGATTTTGAGTTCTGCTGATACTGTAGTTCATGATGACTTAAGTTTCAAATATGCTTATAACGCGTTGAAACAAGGCTGGATGGATCAAGTAAGAGTCATTCTTTGGGGTCCAACAGAAAAGATTGCTGCAGAAGACAAGGATTTCATTGAACAAGTCAAGCTGCTAATAGATTCTGGAGTAGAAATATATGCGTGTAAAGCTTGTAGTGATAATTACGGAACTAGTGAAAAATTAGAAGAAATTGGAATAATCGTTCAGTATATGGGTACTTTTGTTACAGAGATGTTAAAAAAGGGATGGTATCAACTTACCTTCTAGCTTAATTATTAAGTACTCCTTGAAGAACACCTTCAGTTGTAATTGATTTAACTCCTTTTTCTATCCAGTGTGATATCAGATCTCTCGATTTTTCTTCATCTCTTCCTTCTATTGCATCTATTACTAAATATATCTCGAAATCGTTTGATTGTTCTAGAAATCCTTCAATTGCTGTTTTTACACTGAAGTCTATAGAAACTCCATATACAATGATTTTCTGAGGTTTCAATTGGTTTATAATCGGAATTAGATTTGGATTAGAAAATGCGCTTAATTGTGTTTTTCGAAAAATTATGGGTCCTTTTCCTTCAATTAGTTCAATTATTTTTTCTTGAGGATAGGTTATTGGATCGACCCATAGTGTCATCTCTGACCTAGTTTCCATGATTTTCTCTTGACCTGGGTCATTTTTCAAACAGTGAGGTGGAAATGTTTCATTGAAATCTGGATTTTCTTTATCTATCTCAGGATCCATATCCGAATGGTAGTCAACTGAACCAAGTATCCTAATTCCATTTAATCGTGCATATTGAGTTAATTTTTCTAAATTTCCTTTCAGTTTTTCTGCATCGTTAACATATAATTTTCCATCTGGATCCATGAGGTCTTTCTGGGTGTCTACATCCCAAAATACTATGTTTACATTGTGCATTTTTATCATATAAACTATCAAAATGTAATATAAAAACGTTTTTTATTGCACTAAACTGCCTTCAATTCTTAGAAATCTATAAATCGAGATAGTTCTTCTTTTGTGATCGCTCCAATTCGTAGAATTCGAGGTTTGTGTGATGCAAATGTGATGATGGTTGATTCAATTCCCATAGCTTTTTCCTGACTATCAATTATCATTGGGAGACTTTCGTGAAAATTATTATACACATCTTCAGCTGTTAATGGACTTGGTTTATCAGAAATATTTGCGCTTGTAGTAGCAAGAGGTTTTTCAAATTTCTTTATGATTTCTAAAGCTACTCTATTATTTGGCATACGAACTCCAATTGTATCTAAACTACAAGTAACTTTATCACTAACTTCTGTTTTTTTCTTAAGAATTATTGTTAAAGGTCCAGGCCAGAATTTCTTAATTATTGATCTTGCATCAGCTGGTATAGATTCTACAATCATCTTCAGCTGATCCTCAGATGAAATAAGCGCATTGATAGGCTTGTTTGTAGGTCGATTCTTTAATCTGTAAATCCTGTTAATTGCTGCTTCATTAAAAATATCGCCCCCAACTCCATATACTGTGTCAGTTGGAAAGGCTATGATCTCACCTCTGCTTAGAAAAGATACAGCATTTTCTATTATTTTACCATTAATAGAATTAGGATTTACCTTGACAATATTTGAACGCATACAATTATTCAATCCTATTAAACTAGTTTTAGTTTATCATATTACAAATTTTGGGTTAGAGAAAGTTTTTTTTGATAATCTCTCTATTGTCATCTAAGATGAATGAATCAAACAATAAAACTATACTCATCACTGCTCCGGGTGGAGGTGTAGGAAAATCTATCACTCGATATTTAATTGAAGATGGATATAGCGTCATAGGTTTAGGCGGTAAGGGAAGTCAAGATTATGTGAAAAAACTTCAAGAATCAGGAATAGACATTCATTTTATTAGTTGTGATTATTTTTCTGAAGATTCAATCATAAAAGCATTTAGTGAAGCTAAATCTCTAACAAAGAAAATAGACGGATTCATAAACCTTACAGGTGGTAGCCTATATTCAAAGAAAATTGATGAACTTACATATTCTGAGTATCGAAAGGTTATTTCTCTAAATTTAGATTCAGCTTTTCTCCTAGGAAAGAACGTTTTTGAGTGGATGAAAAAAACAGGAGGGGGAAATATTATCTTCTTTGGATCAACAACTGGATCTAGGCCAAGTTCAAAGAAATTGCCCTATGGAGTAGCCAAAGCAGGTGTCCATGCTATGACATGGTTCTTTGCAGAAGAAGGATCAGAATATAATATAATAACAAATACGATAGCCCCTGGATATGTATTAACTGATAGACATGTTGAAGATATTCAAAAGAAGGCAGATAAAAATCAACAAAGCTTTGAAAGTCTTCTTGAAAAAATTAATTCTAAAAACCCACTTAAACATTCCTTAAGACCTGAGGATATTTATCAACTAGTAAAGATTCTTTTAACTACAAAACACATTCAAGGACAGATAATTAGAATAGATTCAGGACAGATAATTGGTTAATTATTCTATCGATCCTTCAGATGGTTCTTCTCCACAAACGGGGCAAGAAATCCCATACCTGAAGAAAGTATCGTGGTCACTTTCACATTTGGATTTCTCTTTTACGTAATCTGGGTCTTCGTGGAATTCTACTCTCTCCTCGAATTCATCCCTGTTTAACCATTCTCCGTTCATCATATCAGAAGTATATGGGACAAATATAAGATAAGAAAATAGAAAAGGAATACCATCCTTTTCTTCATTTTCATAGTTATCTTTATTCTTCTCAAGAATTTCGGTTAGAACCATTAAAATTTTGCGCATATCTTCTTTTGTGAAACGGTACATGACGCCTGGATTTACACTGAATTTAGGTAATGTCAAAGGTGATAGCCATTTATGATACCAACTTTTGTTCTCATTTGTGTCATCTTCCACTAAAAGCCTATCTCTATGTAATAATGCTGAATAATGAGCAAGAATCCCTCGTATTTTAAGTAAATTGAAGAAAGTGAACTGCTTATGAGGAGGAGCAAAACCTGATGTCTGAATCTTATCATAAATATCTCTAAATTCATCATAGTATATTTGAGGAATGCTATAAACTTTCTTAGTAACCTTTCGTCCTTTTTCATTAAAACCTATGAGATCTTCAGTATCCAGAAGATTAAGGTTTCTAGATTGCAGAATTTTCAGGTTATGATAGACAGAACTAAGATGCATATTCATGCTAGTTGCTATGTCTCCAGCTGTAATTCCTGTAATCTCTTTTCCGTTGATATCCAGGTACCTTCTTTTTAGAAAAACTGCATCCAAAATGATGGCCCAAACGTCGATTGCTGTGATGTATCTTCTATCTTGAGCAATTTGGAAAATCCTTTCGACGTACCAATTTTTGCTGCTAACTAGTGGGTTAGGCTTTTTAGACATGAAGTACATTACTCCTGCTTTGATTACAATAAATCTTTCATTCTTATGGTTGGATTACTGTTAATTTAATTTACATTCTCTGATATCTTTATAAGTTTTGCATGTTTCTTGGTTGGTTTAACAAGAAAATTCATCTGTAACTTTTTCTCAAATTATAATAATTTTTTATAATTGAAATAAGCTTCATTGATGGGATTGTTATCCTTTAGTTTTTTTATCCTTTTTATCATTCTTTGTATATTTGAACATGTAAATTACTGCAATAGTAAATAAGGCACACATAACTAAAAAGCCTAATGAACCTAAAATAGCTTGTAAAACTGCATCCACTTTAATCAAGTTTATTTGTGTGCGTTACCATTTTAAGTTTTTCCTATTTGTTCCTGGTATCTCTTACTGAATTTCTTTTGAGAAAAGATTAATAGGTGCGCTTTATAGAGGTCATATAGGTGAGAAATTTTGCGTTTCCCATGTGAATATATTGCATCAACAATGCTTCCAAGCTTAAGAATCAGAATAGCTCATGAGTTGAGGAATAAAGGAAAATCTCAGAATGAAATTGCCAAATTATTGGGCGTAAAACAACCAGTGGTTGTATCGTATCTTCACAAAAATATTGCTGAAACAGGCGATGAAAAAATTAATCATCATTTAGATGCACTTTCTGAATCGATTTCAACCATGCTTTTCACTCAAGAACCCTTGGATAAAGTAATGAGAACTATATGTACTAAATGTAAATCTTTACGTGTCGAAGGACCAATATGCTCTATTCATAAAACAATCCTACCTCAATTGGAAGATTATCCTAAATGTGACATATGTTCTGGTTATAAGGAACTACCTTCGTTAGAGGAACGAAGTGTCATTCTTTCAGAATTAAAAGCGATGTTTACTCAACTTTCAACACATCCTACATTCTATAAATGGATACCAGAAATAGGCTCACAATTAGCTCAATCTGACAAAAAAGCTAAAGATTTAGATGACATTGCTAGTTATCCTGGAAGAATTATCAAAGTAAAAGAAAAAATTGTAACAGTAAGCGATCCTGAATTTGGATCTTCGAAAACGATGTCTTCACTATTGCTATGGTTAAGAGATAAACAATCAGACATACATTGGGTCCTGAGTTTCAAAAATAAATCAGAGTTATTCAAAAAGATAGAGCATCTGAAAATTCCCTATTTATCTACTGACTCCA
>DAOVRE010000275.1 GCA_030628305.1 Candidatus Heimdallarchaeota archaeon
AACATGGTTGTTAAAGATACTGCCAATATTTAAAATATCCTTATTAAAGATAATTCGAGATTTAACCAGTCATTATCAGATTAGATATCCAAATCACCCAGTAAATGACAATTAAAATAACACCAATTATGCTTGGAATTTTCTTTTTCTTTTCAAGTAATTTTATTGCTGATACATTTACAGCTGCAAAAATTACCATGAAAATTACACTTGCCGCCATTGCTACTACATCTAGCTTGAATAATAAAACAATGATGATACTCATTATTCCTGAAAGAGCGATAGCTCTCATTGGTACTCGTGTCTTAGGACTGATTTTTGCAATTGCTTTTGGTATAATTCTTTCATGAGAAAGCATGTAAGAAAGTCTGGATGACCCTAGTAATGTTGCATTTATAGCTGAAGCTGCAGAGATTATAGCTGCAAAAGCCATGATTCCAGCTCCTGCTAACCCTAGAAATCTACCTGCTGAATGAGTTAGGATGACCTCTCCAATATCTTTCAAACTCTCATCGTGACCTAACACACCAACAGTTACTACCGCTACTGTAACATATAGAAATAGAACTATGATTATTGAGATGTACATGCCTAACTTGAGGTCTTTCTCTGGATTTTTCATTTCTTCAACAGAGTTGGACAAAATCTCAAAACCTTCCATTGAAACGAAAATAAGAACAGAACTTGCGATTAGAGGAAAAGCACCGTTGGGTAAGAAAGGAACAAAATTGGAACTTTCAACTGCAAAAATACCTACTACAACATATAACATTAGAATTGCAACTTTGATTAAAACTAATATGTTTTGAGCTCGACTGGATTCTTTTACTCCTAGCATGTTTAACCCTATGAACAATAAAATGCTGATAAATTGGAAAATAAAAGCTGAAACAGAAATCCCAAAATATGGCATAATGTGATCGCCAAAAAGGGGCCAAACCGCACCTAAGTATCTACCAAAAGTCATAGCATAGAGACCTATAGAAAAACTATAACCAAACCAAAGGAGGATACCAAGAGATCCAGATAACCATTTCTTCTTGAAAGCTTCTTGAACATAGATGAAAGCCCCTCCTGCTCTTGGATGCTTGAGAGCTAAATGCACATAACTGTAAGCTGTAAAAGTACTAACTACACCTGCTAATAAGAATGCCAAAAAAGCAGCAGGACCTGATTCATATATTACCAGCCCAAGGACACTGAAAACTCCTCCACCAATTAGAGCACCAACGGCAATACCAAGAGCTTCTTTGAGCCCAAGCTCCTTGGATAATTCCACCTCTTCACCATTGACGGAACCGTTGTTTTCTTCTGGCATGAGTATCCCATTTTATGAGCAAAAATTCTGGAAGGAATTTAAGAATGTTATGATGCGTTATTTTCATATTGGCTTATTAGCGACAGAATAATCAGTTTAAATGGACTGCTCTAGGCATATATTACTGGGGTTTTTATAGAAAAATATGTTTAGAAAAGTGATGACAAAGGTTCTGAGAGTAGAGTGTATAGAAGTAGACTATCATTCTAACTTGAGTAAGCTGTGTCATCAAACAAAAAATCTCTATAATCGAATAAATTTTCTGATAAAGCATTTTCTAAATCAAACAAATACGCTCCTCTTCTATAATGATCTAGACCGATTGTTGAAGCACGAAGAGTGTTATCGCGTCCTTCCTGCACATGTTGCTCAGCAGACGATCAAACTCCTCTGTAGGAGTTGGAAAGGATATTTTAATGCTCTCAAGGAGTGGAAACTCAACCCTGATCACTTCTTCGCTATGCCTAATCCCCCTAACTACAAGCGTAAAGATGGGGAAGTGACAGCCATCTTCACCAACCAGCAGGCACGAATAGTCAATGGTTGGTTGGTTTTACCTAAGAAAGTAGGCTATAGATACAAGACTAGATTAACAGAACATATGGAATTAAAAGAAGTGCGAATCGTTCCCCGACGTATATGTTACACAATAGAGATAGTTTATCAGAAAACCATACCCAAGTTTGTGAAAAAGAGAGTTAGAAAGGGGGCAGTAGATTTAGGGATGGACAACCTTGCTGCCTTTGTGGACAACCTCGGAGGACAACCGATTGTTGTCAAGGATGCAGGGAAAGGGATAAAATCCATAACACAGTATTGCTTGAAAAAACAAAAACAGTTACAGATACAATATGCTCAGCAGCAGAGAAAACAACTGAAAGGCACTAATCGACTGAAGTATGGTCATGCTTACTACAAACTCCGAGAAAAGTGGAGGAGAAAACTGAAAGATGCTATCCATAAACTTACTAGTTATTTGATTGATCTATGGGTCGAACGCGACCTTCATGAAGTTGTCATCGGCTACAATAAGAAGTGGAAACAAGGATTACATTTCTGGAAAAAAGTCACCCAGATGTTCGTCACTATACCCTTCTTGCGGATAATAAATATTCTCAAGTATAAGGGAGCTGAGAAAGGGATAAAGGTTGAGACAATCCCCGAGGAGTTCACCTCCAAAAGTAGTTTCCTAGATAATGAGTTTCCCAAAAGACGTAAAAGGTACAAAGGAACGAGAACACATCGAGGTCTCTTCCGTTCTGCTCATGGTCACTTGATCAACGCTGATGTTAATGCTGCATATAATAT
>DAOVRE010000022.1 GCA_030628305.1 Candidatus Heimdallarchaeota archaeon
ATCCTGTTGTGCTTTATGTATCTGGAGGAAACACTCAAGTTATTGCATACTCTCATGGAAGATATCGCGTTTTTGGAGAAACACTAGATATTCCAGTAGGTAATTGTTTGGACGTCTTCGGGAGAAATGCAGGTTTAAGTGATAAAGAGATGCCAATGGGCAGAGTGATAGAATTAGAGGCAGAAAAAGGAACAGAATATATCCCTATTCCTTATGTGATCAAAGGTATGGATGTTTCATTCTCAGGGATTTTAACTCATGTTACAAAGCTTTTACAGGGTAATGAGTATAAACTTACAGATTTAGCTTATAGTCTGCAAGAGACAGTATTTGCCATGTTAGTTGAAGTAACAGAGAGAGCCCTAGCTCACACTAAGAAATCTGAAGTTCTTGCTTGTGGTGGAGTAGCTTCTAACAAAAGATTAACGGAAATGCTTGCAGATATGTCATCTTCCCATGGGAGCGGTGTCAAGTTTACAGGTTTAAATGCAAATCTAGCAATAGATAATGGTGTTATGATAGCTTGGTTAGGTCTTATTATGTATAATTCTGGTAACAGAACGAAATTAAGTGATACTCTTGTAGATCAACATTTTAGACCAGATGATGTAACAGTTAATTGGAGATAGTTATGCCCACTAATTCAGTAGCAATTGTGTTTGATATTCGAAAAAAGAACTTTTACAGTTTAACTTCTCTTATAGCGACAATCGATGAAGATGCTAATTTAAAGAACCTTGACCAGATAATTACTGAAGATTTATCATGTAAAGATATTAAATCTCTCTTAAAGACATATACTAGATTAATAGTAGCTTACTCTTTTAGAACAAGTCAATTAGAAGAAATTTATACAAAAATGAAAATGTTCTATTCTTCTCTTTCAACTGATGAAATACATAAAGTGATTTTTATCGCTGGAGGAAGTCATCCCACAGGTGATCCACTTACAACATTGAAATTTGGTTTTGACTTTTCTTTTATAGGTGAAGCAGAGTATTCCCTTCCATTCTTCCTGAGAAGTATTTTAGAGAAAGAAGACATTTACAAAACACCTGGAATCGCTTTCTTGGAAAATGATAATTCTTTATCTCTTACATCTAGGCCTTTTCCTATAAATTTGGATGAATATCCCTTTCTATCAAAAAAACGAAAACTATATCCACCACTCGAAATCACAAGAGGTTGCGCATTTGGTTGCACTTTTTGTCAAGTTCCAATGTTGTTCAACCATAGAATCCGTCATAGATCCCCTGAAATAATTATTGACATGGTAAAATGGATGGTAACAGAACTATTGAATGATATTCGTTTTATCACACCTAATTCCTTTGGTTATATGGCAAAAAGCGCAAAGTCAGTAAACCAAGAAGAAATCCTGTATCTGCTTGAAAGCCTACGGTCTATAAAGGGCGTAAGAAATATCTTCTATGGAACATTTCCTGGAGAAGTAAGACCTGAAACTGTTTCTGAAGAACTTATAAATAAGATTAAACCTCTTATCGCAAACAGACGAATTTCTATTGGTCTCCAATCAGGTAGTAACAAGGTATTAAGGGAAATTAGAAGAGGACATACAGTTGAAGAGGCTGTTTCTGCCATAGATATTTTACTCGCATCAGGATATACTCCAATAGTAGATATAATAATTGGATTACCGGGTGCAACAGAAGATGACGAAGAACAAACAATTCATGTCATCGAGGATTTACTTAAGAAACACGCAACAATTCGGGCTCATGTTTTTATGCCATTGCCTGGAACAGCATTAGAAGGTTCTATTTACAAACCAATTTTTCCAAAGATTAGGAAGAAACTGGGTCGTTTAAGTACAATCGGTAAAATTGAAGGGAATTGGAATCAACAAGAGTTATATGCTAAAAAGGCTTGGAAGATGATACAAGATTTGCAATCTGTTTCTCCATTAACTAGAGAAGATAGTCACTGAAAAGCTGTTCTTCATTTAGATGCCTACCTCTTGCCTCAACTTTAACTGCTCTCCTAAAAATGGTTTTAAAATTGCTCACTGTCTCTTTATATCCTTCTTGAAAAGCTAAGAAAAATTCTCTGTTGTATTCAGTATGAGTACTTATGAAACACTTCTTAATCAGCAAAATGTCCACTGCTTTATCTTCTATTGCAACTGAAAACTTGCCAAGCCCAAAATCGATGAAAACTAATTTACTATCATGTTCTAAAATGTTACTAGTTGTTAAATCACCGTGAATAATGTCATTATTATGCAATTTCCCCACTTGTATGCCGATTTTTTTCACAATGTTGAGTTTTTTCTGTAATCTCACTTCACTATCTAGAATGCTTTTTACTAAGTTCCCTTCAATATTCTCCATAACAATAGTCGTATTTATTATATCAATCTCAAATATATAAGGTGTAAGTACTCCACTTTTCTTTGCGGATACTAACAATTTTGATTCGGTAACGGTTCTGCTTCTTCGTAATTCTAAATCAAGAGGAGCTATCCGATATTTTTTTGGAATCCTGATTTTTTTTATTGCTTTATAATCTAACCAATCACTTTTACTGAGAATTGCCTCTGCCCCCCATTTATCTGTGCTAAGGTTGCTATTAGATTTATTAGCTGTGTTTTCAACCATCTTCAATTTTCTCCAATTCTTCTAAAGCTTTGATGATAGCGTCTCCATCTGGTTTTTCAATGGTTATATTATCAAGGATAATTTCACCCTTGCTTTTAGTAACCGTTCCTATAATTTTACAGGGAATGTCATTCAATTTGCAATATTCAACTACATCTAGGGCTTTCTCTCTATTGGTGGATAAGATTATCGCACCTGACGATATTAGACGGTATGGGTTAAAATTCAATCTCTCCGCTAGTTTTTTTGTTACACATGATATTGGTGCATCGTCTTCTAATATAATTCCAACATCTGTATATGCTACAATTTCTGATAAAGCTCCATATACTCCACCTTCAGTTGCATCATGTATTAAGGAAGGTCTGAATCTCCTGTTTAGCTCTAGTGCTAATTCTGTAATGTTGATGTTGGAACCTATTCTCCTTCCCTCCTTGATTTCATCTTTATCCAGTATTCTGTTTATCCTTTTACCTCCCTCCTTAATTATGATTCCAGTTCCCTCTGCACCCGTATATCCTATTGCTATTATCTTCTCATCTAGTGATAATTTATTTTGGATGAGAAATGCTTTTGGTACAAATCCAAACATATGACCAGATAATATGATAGAATTAACTGATGATGAAATCTCAGTGTGTCCCCCAAGAATTGCTATATTCTGTTTTTTACATTGTTCATGCATCTGTTCCTGGATTTCATGAATTTCTTCATAGTCCATTGATTTGGGAACAATTATTGTAGATAGAAAACCATAAGGCAATGCACCAGAACAAGCAATATCGTTTGAATTAACAATTATAACATGTTTTCCTGGTTCTGAAGTAGGGAAAGTTATTGGATCAGACTTTTCTATAAGATATACGTCCGAGTTTTCATTATAGAATTCATTTGCTTTATCTTTAGCTAATTCAATATCAATAATTGCTACATCAGATCCAATTTTTCCAGATAAAACTATACCTTTGTTTTTACTCCCACTTAGTTTAAGAAGTTCTTTTAAGAGTGGAAGTTTTAGCTTTCCTTCATCCATTATTTGATAATTCTTTCTGAATCTCTAAAACTTTTCTGATTTGGTATGAATTTGAAAGAGTGAAGTAGAAAATGGTTAGAAACCCATTGTATCGAGAATGTGTTTAATTATTTTGAATTTATATGCAACATTCATAACATCATTTACGTTTGTAGTCATTCCAACTAAGATTTTACCTTCTAAACAGCTTTCAACTATAATTTGCACAACTCCTGCATTGAGGAATTTAATCTCTTCTTCTGACTGTATCATTTCAAATATTACTCTGGGATATTTAGTTAAAGTTTCTAGAACATAGATGATTTTCTTTTCCTCAAGATTTCCTGCATAAAGCTGTCCCATTGACCCTTGTTCTTTTGGAAAAATATATGCTGCAGCGGAAGGTGAATCGCAGCTTCTTATAGAGGAAAATAATAGCGATGTTGTTGCTCTTTTATTTGCTTCATCCAAAATTTCTTTTGTCATTTCAGATACTGGGATCATAGGTACAGTTTCAAATGGTTTTATTTTTTCAAATGTTTCAACTCTTGTTTCAACGCCATCCATAACAGGATATCTTACTGCAGGAGTAATTACAAATTTCGGTTTTTCAATTCCAAATCTATCAAAAATGCTTTCAATTTTATTGCGTAAAGATGCAGTGCCTTCTGCCATTATGCTTTTACAAGTGAGTTCTATCAAATCTGTTGAATCGTTTGCATTAAGAGAGTTAAGAAGGGTATTCCCTAACACCTCAATATAATCTTTAATTAGGGGACGAAGTTCTAAGGAAAAATTTTCTACGCGAGAAACAAATAGAATAGTTAAATCAATGAATGTAACATAGGTGGCCCTGAATTTTCCTCTGAAAATAGTAATTTCGCTATATCTTCTAACCCATTGATAAAACTCTATTGGATGAACAAAGTATCTATTGACCTCAATTCTCTCTATTTCACTCTTCATTTTATCAATAGTAAAGATGTTAGCACCTTCAGTGTCATATATTATAATTGCTACTAAGGGGCTAATATCAATCTCTGGAAATAGCATAAGACCTCTGTCTTAAATTATGCAATTCTTTGCTAATAAGCTTATTGGACAATTCTTGAATGTGATTAATTGCTTTAATTTGTCAACGTAACCAAAGAAATATTTTTAGATTTTATCGTTAAAAGGAATATGAGGCTATGTAATGAGCAAGAATTCTAGTAGTTCAGAATCACCATCAAAAAAAATATCCTCCAGAAAGAGAAAAACTACAAAGAAAGACATATTTGTAGAAATGGAAGATGTCGCTTACGAGGCTTTAAACATCTCAAAACGCAAACTAAAGAGTGGACAATATCTTAAAGCTTTTCTGGATCAAACTTCGTCTAAAGAATCTGTTCTTGAAGCAATTAAAGTAACTATTGATGCTTTATTAGATAGTATTGCTTCTGATTTGGACTCACTTTCAGCAGCTGCTTTGGTTCCGCACCCTGAAAGTGAAGATCCAAAAGCAATTGTTAGAGGACCTTTAAATCGAGATGTTGTAAAACAAATATTATCAATATTTAGAAAATACCCTCCTGTTATTAATGACCTTCTTGGGTCTGATGACGAATTGAAGGTTCTTGATACTGGAATTGGTTATGTAGTATTAGAAAATTGTCAGAAGGATAATTACTTGGTTGGGATAGTTAAGAAGCAAAAAGATGTTGATGAATTATCTAGAAAGCTAAGACATGTACAAAATGTAGTAATAGACAATACTTTGCTTCTTGATGGATTGTAGAATATTTAATGTCTATCAACCAAACTTTTTTTGCATTTTTCACATATATCTTGTTCTAAATGCACTTCCTTGAAGCAGTTCCAACATTTCTTTGAAACTGTTTCTTGATCTGAATAATCAAAAATTGTCTTATCTATTTTATCTGTGATTTCAAGTATTGCTTTGTTTCTTTTAGACTGTGCAAATGAGAATATTTTAACTAATGGATTGTAAAATATCACAGCTAGAACAGCTAAAGTAATTGAAGAAATTCCAATAATCAGTAATGCCTGTGAATTTTGCCAAAATACTGTGATTAGCACACTTAATAAGCATAACAACACTGCTAAAATGATTGTCGAACTTACTTTAACTCCAAACAGTCGCTTGTTTGATAATGAGTTAAAAAATTGTTTAAATCTCGATCTCTTTGAAGTAAAATCAAGCTTAAGGAAATTGCCTTTATCAGAACCTTGAATCTCAACTAAAACTAAACGTAGTTGTATTTTTGTTGCGAACGATAATGTATTATTTTCTTGTAATCCAATGTTTGGATATTCATCTTTCAGTTGTTGAACAATATATTTGAAAAGATTTGATGTATTCTTAATGTCTGTATTGATGTCTTTGGAAAATATAATGCATTTATTTTTGTTTGTAAAATTGATTATACTCACCATCAGTTTTTTAGAATGTGGATATTAGAAACTCAGATATCATGACATTAACCAATTTCATTCTTTTAGCAATGATTGGTATTTCATCTCTGTTTTTTGTTATACTTACAAGAATTCCTTTATCAGATCCCTCTAGAATAACCACTCCATCTCCTGCATCTATGGTTTTTTCATCAGATTCTGTTTCCAAAGTTTGTTTTACAATTTCAGGATATTTTGAAAGAATTCCTAAGACAAATTCGCCATGTTTTTCTGACATACCGAATGTGATAGTTTCTAAAGCTCCTTTCTCTCCTGTATAAACAAAACATACACCAGTTTTCGTCGATAATCCTTTTACGATAGAGGATAATACCCTCTCAACTGATAGTCTCTTTGTTTCTTCTAATAGCTGTTGTGTTAGTTCTACTTTGCTGGAATCCTTAACTGTTTCTGTTATTTTATCTGGCTTATGCCCAATGAATTCAAGAAGCCCTCCTACATCTGTGGACGCCGTTAAGTGCGATGTTTGGGCTGAACTAGAAGTTGCTATAGGCTGTGAGTATTTTTGTTCTACTTCTGAGGTTTGCTCAACTGATGTTGAAACTGTTTTTTCCGCCTTAACTGGTTCGTCCATATCTGATTCATATTGCTGAGGTTTTTTGGTTGGATAATAATCGTATTTAATTTGGCTTGCTGCTCTTTCGGAGATTAGGCTACCTAACCGTTTAATCAAAGCTGTCTGTGATTTAGGTTCCATTTTATCGATAGCTCCGTAATCTTGCAGTTGATCGATAAGCTTACTCTTAACAATCTCAATAATTTTCTCTGCTTCATGATCTTCAATATCTGGTAGAAACATACTGCTTAGTATTATGTTAAAGAAAAGATGGTAGTCGACTCTAAATATCTCGTTTGTTAGTGTTATGGCTTGTGATTTTCTTAATTCTTCTCTTGTTTTTGTACTTGTATCAATTACTTGAAAAATTGTTGAAAAAGAAGTTTTTTGGTTAATTACTTTATCGAAAATCATGTCTTCATCTAGTGTAAAGAGGCAAAAACCTACAAACTTTTTCCAAGGTAAATCGAACTCACTCATGTTTCATACCTCACATACTTATGCGAGTATTTATTTTCTGCTTTCTGAGACCTATACAACAATCAATATTCTCTTCTATTAATAGCTTATGGCAAATACTATTTCTTCTTTTTCTTTTTCTCCTTTTTATCCTCTCTTTGTTGTTGTTTAGCTATTCTCTTCCATTTTTTGAGATTTCTATTTGATTCTTGTCCAAAAACCACAGCTGAGTACTTTCTTCCTTCAGTTTCCCCTAAACCTCTAATAGTTAAATCTTCTTCTTCCTTTTTCTTTGCATCTTTGAGCATCTGTTGAATAATCTCTTCCCTTCTTTTCATCTTTGCTTGAAGCTCAGCATCAACTTCTGGTTCGGAAACTACTTCTGGTTCGGAAACTACCTCTGGTTCGGAAACTACTTCTGGTTCGGAAACTACTTCTGGTTCGGAAACTACCTCTGGTTCGGAAACTACTTCTGGTTCGGAAACTACCTCTGGTTCTAGAATTTTCTTTGTAGCAATCTCTTTTTCAATCTTAGTGATTTCTTTGACTAACGAGATATCCTGGGCTTTTAAGGTCTCTTCATCTACTTTTGCATGTGGAATTTCTTCTTCTGTAATAGGAACACTTGATGCTTCTCCAACGAATACAATTTTGTGAATATCTTCTGGAATATTTTCTGGTTTGATTAGAACATCTTCATCAATTATAGGTTCTGTGACTATTGGAGTTGAAGAATCTATTGTTTCAATTTCAGTTCGATGTTCATCTATAATTTCTAATTGTTCAATGAACTCTTTAGTTGCTAATACCTCAGTTTCTTGAATCTCTCTCTCTGTTTTCAGTTTTTCAATTTTTATTTTAAGTTCAGGTTCCGTCACAGAAGGATCTGCTGTAGATTCTGTGGTTTTGGTTAATAGTTCATCAGGAGCTGTTTCTTTTTCTTCGGAAGGTAATGGTATTTTTTCTTGTTCAATTATTTCTTTAATCTCTTCCAAATTTTTATCGGAAACAATCTCTTCGACATCTTCTCCTGATACGGCTTTTGCTAAACCGATAGTAACTTCTTCAAGCTCTCTAGATCTTTTAACCTGCTCATGAACAATTTCTTCTTCTTCAATAACGCTTTCTTCAGCAATTGGTGTTACTTCTTCTTCAATAACGCTTTCTTCAGCAATTGGTGTTACTTCTTCTTCAACAACGCTTTCTTCAACGGTTACCTCTTGTTCTTTCAATTTTTCTGCTTGAAATGCTTCTTCTTCAGCTTTGGTTTTTGCTAAATCATACAAATATTGGGCAAACCTAGATATATTCTTCTTGTCCCATTCAAGCATTTCATTCTCGTTTTCGTCGGAATTCATAAGGTAACCACTTATCTAGATAATTCTAAATCCTTACTCTTACTTCTTTTCTTGTCTTATTAAATTTTCTTAAGTTTCTAAGATACCAATTATAGAAAACTTCGTCGATATTAAATCTCTTTGCACATAGGAAAATAGATACGGGGGAGAAATAAACTAAACTTTAATAAGATATTTTAAGAATTGTAGTCTGATGAGTGATTCCCTTAAACCATTATTAATTCGATTGGTAGATTCTTTCTCCTATTATCTGATAAATGAAGCAAGAATTAGTACTGGTAAGGAGGTTGTACAGTCAAAAATCAATGATATTGCATATAGAAAAGCAAGTGGGAGATTTGGAGAAGTATATGTCATTGACGTGTTTTACAGCTCTGAACATGGGAATCATAAGAGCAAATTAGCTATTAAATTCATTGATAGTGTTGAAGATATAATTACAGAAATAAAAAATACTGCACTTCTAGAAAAGAAGTTTTCAACTCGGTCGATTGTTAGAATCCCACGTTATATTTATGTAAATTTAAAAAAACCTACTTATATCGCCTATGAGGGAATGACAGGAATCAACTATGAGGACGCACATTCAGTTTCTGATAAGAGCTTCTGGGCAGGCTATATTCTGTCAATTATACATGAAGGTAAGCCAAAGCCGGTGATTAAAGATATCTATGAAGAATTATACAGACGATTGATTTTATCTGTATTTGGTGGTTCTGAAGAAGAACAAAGAATAATGGAAAAATCCAAAGTCTTGATTGAGATGGTTAAAGCTTCTCAAGGAGGCAGCGATTCCTTTGGTGATTATCATCAAAGCAACCTTATGATTCGCGTTGCTCCAGAGGGTGAGACCGTGAGTATGGCCTTAATTGATCCAACTTTCTGGATGCAAGGATCTTTTGATAGATTTGAAGATATAGGAACATTTTTTGGAAGACAAGCATTTCTTGAATTTCGAGTTACAAAATTGCTAACGTCCGTGATAAGTGATATTCAACAATTTATTCAAGGTTATTCTGTTCACTTGAAAGAAATAAATGGTGTTCCTTTGGAGGAAATGTATACAAAAGGGTATCCCATAGACTTGTTTTTAGCAACATGGGCTATGATGGATGTCTTAGATAAAACTAATAGCTTCAACATAGCTGCTGATCATCCAAACATTATCTTGTTAAAAGAACTAGCTCATTATCTGTTAACAGAACAACCCATAGGAAATGGAGTAAACAATTTTTGATTCAATGAAGGGGAAAAAATTTATAGAACTAATACAATGTAATTTTGAACAATGACGGATTCTAATTCAGAAATAATGATATCAGCATATGCAATTGCTAAGATACTAGAGGTAGATGCTTTAGATACTTCAAAAGAATCTGCTGGTGTTCTCTTAGGTTATTTTGATGAAGAAACACAGAAGCTAATAATAACTGATTTTGATACTGGAAAACAAAGACAAACATCAACTTTTGTCGTGTTAGATGATGAAGCTCTTGTTCAGATTGTTACAGATTTGCAGAAAAGAGATAAGAAAGAAACAATTGTTGGCTGGGCACATACGCATCCATCATATGGTTGTTTCCTCTCTGGTACAGACAAGGGAACTCAAAGGATCTATCAAAATCTCTTCTCAAAAGCAGTAGCTTTAGTGATTGATCCTTCAAAATATTATCAGTCTCAAAAGAGTTCTGATTTAGAAATTCAGTTCTTTAGGTTAATAGATGATATAGATTACAAAGCAATACCTTATCATCTCTATTTTGATGAACACACCATACACATTTCTAACTTAGCCAAGGTTGACCTCAAATGGGAATTGCCAAAACTAAGAAAAGAAGAGGTTCTACTTCTACATAAAAAGTTGGAAACGATTGTGACTCCATCTTTAATTGAACAAGATAAGAAATTACTTCATGGGCTTGTTGATATACTCAGCGAATCTCATGAAATTCTTTCAGAAGTTGGAGAAGAGAAAGAAATTCTTGAAACTATTGATAAAAAACTACACTCAATAAACAAGAGTGTTACCCGAATTTACAATGAGGAAACAAATAACATCTATTCAATAATGAATGTAGTAGCTGTAATTATTTTGGCTATATCTTGGTTTTTGATTGCTTACTTTGTGTAATTTATAGAATATAGTTTCTAATTTTTCTTCAATTGATAGAAGGATTTTTCTAATCGAAATTTTAACTTGTTTCATGCCTAACATTGAAATTATTGCAATTCCATCCCACAAAATAATAGAGGAAACCGATGATTTATTTGATATTTTAGTGGAATCAATGCAATCAAAATCAATAGTTTTTCAAGAAAATGATGTTTTAATTGTTGCTAGTAAAGTTGTTTCTGTAACTGAGGGAAGAGTGGTGAGTTTTGCTACAGTTTCTCCATCTCAGCTTGCAAAAAAACTTGCTGAGCAAATGCATACTGCTGCTGAATTCACTCAAATTATACTTGATGAGTGTGAAAATAATTATATTGGTGTTGTCCCAGGAGCTTTAACTACAATTAACAAGTATGGCTTATTAGCAAATGCTGGTGCAGACCAATCCAATGTCAAAAAGAAGGAAGTCATAGTTCTTCCTGTAAATAGCAAGAAATCAGCACGTAATCTTAACTCAAAAATATTCGAGACAACTCAACAAAAGGTTGGTATAATAATTGCTGACTCCAGAACAATGCCAATGAGATTAGGAACTGTTGGCACTGCTTTGGCAACATACGGATTCAAATCAATAATTGACGAAAGAGGAAAGAGTGATCTATTTGGGCGACCGATGCACATTACTTCTAGGGCAATTGCAGACCAACTTGCTACAGCAGCTGAAATAGTAATGGGTGAAACAGATGAAAGAACCCCCTTCGTAATTATCCGAAATTACCCCCTGATTCCTATATCTGAAGATGATGAAAAGGACATAAATGAGTTGATCCCAGCTGATCTATGTATGTTTCTCGGACCACTCATGTCGTGCATTAAAGAGAAAATAGAAGGAGAAAAGTATAATGATTAAAGGATTTCTCGGTAATCTCCAAATTGGTGATAATTACCCAGCA